>JBHIVA010000014.1:0-45376 GCA_042138015.1 Nitrososphaeraceae archaeon
TTCTACTATAGCTTTGTTATAATTTAATATTATAGAATAAAGTTTATGTATCTGTTATGAATCACTAAAATAGATTAATTCAAAACAAAAATTGTTCGTTTCATCGACACTAACTATATCGATTTATTAAGTTTTTTAATCTCTATTAATGAAGTTCTCGCAATAGAATTTTCGGCGGTGTTAACTTAACAAAAGAGCTTTAGCTGTGAATGTTCTATTCTAACAATATATGTTGTTGAAATTTGAAAGAAATAGAACATCCACTATTGTAGTAATGTATTTTTTGTATTTATATCAGAAATCAAATATTGCTTTATCCATCCTTCTCCCAGATCTTAAACTTCGCTAGTAGATAAATAATTAAAGTAAACCTTAATCTCCCTAAATTTCAATGCCAATATTTCTTGATGTCCATAAAATCCTAGAGGTAGATGAGGATGTAAAAGATATAACAAATGCACCTCCTAATGAATTTGGGGTAAGACATATCAACATATTTTTTAACAGAGAAGCAAATCTTTTCTATTGTTTACTAGAATCACCAGATAAGGAAGCAGTCGTAGTTTCTTAAATTTGAAAATAAATTGTAAAGTAAAAGATTAGATAGATAATAAAAATAATTTAATAGAATATATTGATTTTTCCAATAACAAGGTAAAAAAAAGTAAATATTTTTAATTCGAACTAAATATATTCTCTATCGTATCAAGATTAGTTTGGATGTTACTGTATAGAGAGTTGATATCTTCTATTGAACCTTGATTATTTATGGCATCGGAGAAATCTTCTCTAATCATTACTTCAGTTTCTTCCATCAAATCTTTATCCAACTCCTTTAATGGATCTTCAATATATTCATAATTATCTATATATGCTATATCTACAAGTTCCGATGCTCCGGTATAATTTTGAGATTTGTATTCTGTCATTGTTTGATTCAATAAATTTCTAATATTAGAAACTATTTGTAATGGATTTTCATCTTCTTGTGCATTTATATAAATTCCGCCTGATGTAGAATATAAACTTGCTCCTATTATAGCGAATACGGCAGTTAGACAATTAATGGATTTACTCATTGTACTTAGGAGAAATATTGAACATATTTATATTATATGTTATTTTTCAGTATATAGAATGAGAATAGAAATATTGGGAGCAAATGATATTTTATTAATTTTTATCAATATATATTAATAAAAATATTATAGAATGGATATACAAATTCTTGAATTATCATTTATAAAACTAAAATTTATTCTTAAAAAAAAATTAAACTATATGTTATTCAATAGATCGTAAGATAAAACGTTACTTAGTAAATATTAAATAATTGATAGAATAAACAACAAATTATTTGTTACTAAATTTAAAAGAATATCTAAACATTAGGTTTATGTTTATCTAGGTAGAATTCATCGATAATTTTAACGTAATTACTATGAAATTTAACCATCAGTGTCTTTTCATTATTTTCTATTTCGATATTTAGAAATCCAAATTTACTTTCCTAAACAACATAAAAAGCATTCTGACTGAACCAACAACAGACCTGATATACTATTACATTATATAGATTGAGAACGATGTGCACAATGGTCTAGTAAAATTGACGATAAAAAAATACTTTGTAGTATTTTAGACATATATAAACTTTGTATAATTAACTATTCAAGATTAAATTTAAATATTTATTTTCATTTTTGAATTTTATTTAATTTATAATTAAAATATTTTGGTGATTTAACTTTAAATTTAATACAATGGCAATAAAATCAATATCTATTCATTTAATACATTAATGTGATTAATTAGTAAATAATAAAATTTTTTTCTTTATTTTTCTTTCTCTATTATTCTAACTTTCTATTTAATCAAATATTTGTCTATAGAAAAAATACTTTCAGTAATAATCTTTTACGGAGGGGTTTGAATCATGACAAGTTTATCTGTTCCAGATTCTGCACCCCAGACTTGGCCTGAACTTCCAAGAATCTGGCGAACTTTAGCGTCTGGGCTAGGCAAATTGAATGACTTGAAATTTTCTTGAGTAGGATCAAAACGAATTAATGCATTAGCTCCGAAATCGCTTAGCCAAACAATATCATTCTTATCTACATACACTGCATATGGTTGTGGGTTATCACCTGGTACTTTCCACTCTTTCCATTTATCTAAAATAGGATTATAAACAGCTAATTTTCCTGCGTTCCACTCGCTTACCCATATTTTTCCCTGCGAATCGGACCAAACACGTCTAGCTCCCTGATCAGGTGTTGGAGGATATAACACAGAAACAGTACCATTATCTAAATTAATTTTTGCGATATGGTTTCCAGCCAATGATGCGTAGTATATTGTACCATTTGGGGTTGTCGTGATACCATATGGTCCTCGTCCTTGAGGTGCATTAAATATTTCAATTTTTCCATTACTTGGATCTAAGCTACCATAAACTCCACTTTGCCCAGTAAACCACAGAATGCCCCTATCGTCAAAAGTAGCAGTATTCAAATTAGCATAACCGCTATTTTCTGGCAATGAAAATATTCGGATTTGTTTAGTGTCTGGATCAACCCTTACTATAGCATTCAGGCCACTATCTGTTATCCAAGGCGCATTATCTGGTCCTACAATTACGCCGTGTGGAGATGATCCTTGTCCTAGCTTAATATGATCTGTCTTACCACTAATCGGATCTAATTGTCCCAGCTCACCTGATCCCTGAGCTGTATACCAAACCGTTCCATCAGGTGCAGGAGCAACATCGTGGGGACGTGAACCAGATGGAACAACAAATTCTTTGATTACTGGATCAGTGAATAAATCAGCCTTAGCAGTTTCACCTACTGACTCATTACTGAATGCCTCGGTTGGAATTCCGATGAATGTAGCTGTTGTCATTGGTTGTGGGTCTACAAGTTGACTTGTCATATTAGGGAGGTTGGCAAAACATGACCAAATAAACAATAATCCTAAATATTTTCTAATTATATTCTGTGAATGTATCAACTTTAACCTAAATATCTATGAGGTGACTTAAATTATTTTGTTTCTGGATAAATGAAATTATATTGACTAAAATTAATTCAAATTTAAATATACGAATTTGCCTTGTAATATTTTTGCTAAATCTATTTTCAAATAAAATTAATAATTATCTATTTTTTTCAAATATGGTATATTTATATCTCGAATTAAATCTTAGATATTATAGTTTCCTAGTAAACACAGAATTTAACTCTGAATTAGTAATATATAAAACTATTATTCAGGTTAAGAATAAAAATTGTTCTTATAGTTCGATATGCCATTTATGTACTATTTTTATTAATATTCAACTTTTCCAAGGAGAGAAGATTTCTTTTTGTTCAACTTTCAAACCATCTCATGCTGTAGAAAAGTTATGATAATACATATTTTAAGATAATTTAGACAATTTAATGATTAAGATATTTTAACCTTTTTCTTGACAATCGATGATAAAATGAAAGTTATAATTTTTGGAAAATATTTAAAATTTAAATTTTTATTGTTATGATTATGATTATAGTTCAAAAAATATACAGGATGGTCATTATATCAATTAAGTTATCTTTTTATAATAATTATAAAAAATGTTATTTCAAAATTGGATAAACTGATATAAAAAGGAATTTTAATATCTATAATTTAATAATTAATTAGTCAAAAGATGTACTGTTATTAATACAAGATTCCATTTCAGATAAAAACATATCTATCTTTTGTTTTAATACTGGCTCTATTGCATATCCAATATGTTCCCCTATTTCTCTATTTTTACAATAGAACTTCAATGTTGGTGTACCCTGAATCGATAGTCGCTCTACAAAATTCTGATTATCTTTGTCATCCACCATGAGCTTTAGAAATACTAACTTATTGTTATATATTTCAGATAATTTATTATATAATGGTTCTAAAGCTTGACAAAAACCACAACGAACTGCACTAAAGTTTACTAACACTGGCAGATCAGATTCTTTTACTTTATCCTCCCATAATTTTGCTGTGATAGTTTCCACTGTCAATGAAAATTATACTATCTACCAGACTATTGTATCTTTCTATCAGACGATGAGATAAAAACAAATAACATGTAAATTGTAAGTTATTCACCAGAATTTATTAAAAAAAAACATTAATCATAAAACGAATAATTTTTGATTTGAAATATAGATATCCAATTTCTTGGTTTTTGTTAAAAACTATGCATTATTATTTTATAACAAAGGTAGACGGGAATATCTTATTTTTAGTAAATAATTGTTTCATTAAATATTATCAATTTCTTGAATAATAACTCACATATTTTCTTTGAAAAGAACATTCTAGATAGGGCATACATATGAAATTGTATTAACTTTAATGGAAAATGCTATGATACTTATTTTTTAAATCAGTATTTTTTAAAAATATAGTTTATAACTTATTGTTGTATATTTCTAAAATATAGCGGTTCACTCTATTTATATTTAAGAAAATGTTTAATACCTTCATAATTAGTACCTGAATATTTACGAGAAATTTAGTATATTGTGGGAAATAATAAATAATATCAAAATTCATATAATCATTTATAATTGTATATTATATGTGACTGTATAAAAATAAATATTTATCTATTTTTATAAATCGATATAGTATTTCTTCTACCATTTATGGTTTAGGCTCATGTTTTTCGATTGTAGGTTGTTGTGCTTTGTATGTTATCAAAATAGTATCATTTACTTCGTAAGAACAATTATTTATCAATCTTGGAATTTTATCGCCTGCTTCTACTATACAATTAGATCCTTCCTTGATCTTTACCAAAGCTTCATCCGTTATACTGTCACTAAATAAATTTTTAGCGGAAGAACCCAATAAAGCGAATATTATTACTACAGCTGCAACACCAAAGATCAGAGCTAACTTTTTTGGGGAGATTGATTCAAAACTCATTATATAGATTTTACACGCAATTATTTAACCATTTTCCAATCGGTTTTGATTTCCTGATTAGATCTTTATTCTGTATAAAACAATTACATGATTCTTTTTATATACAACATCTATATTCGTATTTATCTTAATTTTATTAATTAGATCTACCACAGTTACATATATTTATTTACAAGATTTTAAAATTTCAATTAGAAATATTTCATATCAACTTAAAATTATTCAAGCTATATATCATTTTTATATAATATTGGTATATAAAAGTAATTAGATTAAGTTATATGTAAAATATACCGCAAACATTATTATTGACAAAAGTTAGATTTCTTTAAAATATAACATATATTAATTAGAAAATTTAAATATTTTTTACTATATAGAGAATTCTCTAATAAATAATAATATATGTAAGATATTTCTAATTTCTAGAAAACGTATAAATAAAATAATTGCTTACTATGAAAACTGTATTGGAACAAGAGGAGAATAAAGAATCTACACATCCAAATCCAAAAAGTCCAGCTTATTGTGAGTTTTGTAATAAAGATTCCATTATTTTTGACACTTCTGCTAACGAATTTGTTTGCTCCTCATGTGGATGTGTATTAAATAACGATTCGTTAAATAATGAGAGTATTCAAGGTTATATTACACAGTCAGATTTCACAGATCGTTCTAGAACTGGAATGCCAGAATCCTTGGCAGTACATCACAAAGGTCTATCCACTTTAATAGGTATGGGAGATACGGATGCGAGAGGAAAGGCATTGCAACCAAAACAAAAAATGGAAATTCAAAGATTACGTACTTGGAATAGCAGATCTCAGCTTAATGATTCGATCTCGAGAAATCTAGAAAAGGCATTAAAATTTTTAAATAATTTTGGTGATAAATTATGTCTAAATAATGCAGTTATTGAAAGCGCCGCTTACATTTATAGAAAAGCTGCAGTAAAAAAATTAGCTAAAGGTAGATCTACAATAGGTTTAGTTGGTGCTGCATTATACGCTGCTTGTAGAGAAGCGTCTACACCTAAAACGATTTTAGATGTGGCTGAAATATGTAACATAACTAGCAAAGAATTAATGTCACATTATAAATTAATTTTGAATGAATTGGATCTTCACATACCTGCAACTAAGGGACCAGATTATGTTACCATTGTTTCTAACAGATTAAAGTTGAGTGAAAAGACAAAAAGAGAAGCTCTTCATATACTTGCACTTGTTGAACAAAGAGGGATATCAATTGGAAAAAATCCTAGGGCAATTGCTGGTGCAGTGATATATTTAGCTTCCCAAATATGTGACGAATTCATTAGGCAGGTTGAGATATGTCAGGTTGCAGACATTTCTACAGTGTCATTAAGAAAGAGATGTAAAGAAATAAGAGCATTACCTGGATTAGAGAATTTCGAAAAAATTCAAGATAGATAATTCTATTTATTAAAATTGAACCGGTGACCAATAAAGACAATAAAAAAGTGGAATATCCTATATTATGTTAATTATAAATTTTTTCCATTCATGAACCAATTTTCTTTTGAATTCTCATCAAATACAACAATCACGTGTTCTGGTTTGGTTTTAAGAATTTTTACCGCCATCTCGGTAACCTCAGCTGCGAATTCTTTTTTTTGCTCTTCTGTTCTTCCTGGATACATTGAAATTGTTATAATGGGCATAAGGTAAATGCAATTATCCTGTAAATAAATCAATCAACAATTAGATCATATTCGGAGAATCTGTAACATGAGCATTACAGATACAATAAAATAGAAAGTTTTGGATATACACTAGTGCATTTATGTTTGGTATAAGTAACAATAAAGGAGATAATATCCGGTTTAAAATCTTTCTAATATCAGTATTATTACTTTTCGTAATTTCTACGTCAGTGTATTCAGTTAAAGACATTTTTAGATTTGAAAATGATGCCAAGGAGATAGGAGAAATAGCAGCAGAAAATTCGGCAAAAGAGATCAGAGTAGGTTACTTTCCAAACGTAAATCATGCCCAGGCTGTAATTGGATTTGGAAACGGGGTTTTTCAAGAACAGTTTGGTACAGAAGTAAAAGTAGATAATCGAGTTTTTAATGCAGGTCCCTCCATAATAGAAGCATTATTTGCCAACCAGTTGGATATGGCATTTGTAGGTCCTAATCCTGCAATAAATGGATACAAGATATCAAATGAGTCATTAAAAATTATATCAGGAGCGAGTTCTGGTGGAACACTTTTCGTAGTGAGAGAAGACTCAAATATTAATTCTACAGGCGATTTTCATGACAAAAAATTTTCATCTCCCCAAATTGGGAATACCCAAGATGTTGCATTAAGAAAATTTTTGCTTGATAACGGTTATAAAACTACAGATATGGGTGGAGATGTTAAAGTTCTTCCCGCTGCAAATCCCGATATAGTTACTCTAATGTTAAAAAAGGACATTGATGGGGCGTGGGTACCTGAACCATGGGGATCAAAACTTATTAAAGAAGGTAATGGAAAATTATTTTTAGATGAAAAGGATCTTTGGAAACCTGATAAAAAATTTGTTACAACGCAACTGATAGTTAAAACAGATTTTCTAAAGAAAAACCCAGAGATAGTAAAAAAAATATTGTCAACGCATGTTAATATCACTAATTGGCTAAATGAGAATAAAGAAGAAGGTATGAAAGTATTTAATGAAGAAATTAAGAAAATTTCTGGCGAAGAGATTCCTGAAGAAATTCTAAAGGATTCATTTGATAGAATCGATTTTACATATGACCCTATAAAAGAATCATTATTTGAAATGGCGAAGGATTCATTTGAAATTGGATACCTGGGAAATGATATGCCAGATCTAGAAGGAATATATGATCTTGATCTGTTGAATCAAGTGCTCAAAGAAAGAGGATTAGAGGAAATAAAATAATAAATAATCTCTGTATAATCTTGTATTGAATTTACCGCTCAGATGACTGTGAGGAAGATTTTAGAATAAATCACCTTTTTATCTTTGGTGCGGGAGATTTTTTGATATTCTTTTCAATCTCCATGTTAAGAGAAGAATGAACAAATTGTAATAAGTTTTTTCCCAGTTCTGAATTATTGTTTAAGTTAAAAGTCTTATTTCCTGACATGTTGGTCAAAATTATTCCTTTTTTGAGTAATGTTGCAAGGATCTTTTGAATATCTCTATATGAAATTTGAGTCAAATCACATATTTCTTTTGTTGTATATGTAAAATCTTTATTGAAAATAAATAAATCTAATACACGAGCTATATCATTCCTAAATAAATTTTCTATTGGTCGTTTTCGATCGTACTGAACCAATTTATCAAGGCTTAAATCATTGAAATGGTATATAAATTTGATTAAAATTTTATTTATGCTTATATATTTGTAAAAAATAGCTTTTACATATGTTGAAGGTAGACGGCTGGAAAAAATGGTTCCTTTATCAACTTGTTGGAGAAGGAGTACATAATGCTGTTTATCATGATCAGATCCTGAAAGAAATCGGGAATAATTATGATATTAATCTTGACAGAGCACTGAAAGAGTTAATCGATGAAGGAATTATCATGTTGATAGAATCGAGGAGAAAGAAAAAATACATCGTTAACTTTGATAGGCTAGAAGATGCTCAAAAAATAATCAATTTACGTGATATAGATAATATTGGTCAAAGAAAGAAAATTAATTATGACCATAATAACGTTAATTATATTAATTTAGAAAACAATAAAGATTACATCCAGCCGTATTTGTCTGAACCTGAAGGTTATATTTATTGGTTCGATAATGAAGAAATGAGGAAATTTAGAAAACAAAGTGTTTACAGGATATATTTTAAAGAAACAGACAAGATGAATTTTGCTGCACAATTGATAACAAAATCATTAGGAAGTTCAAAGATTATCTATATTGGATCACTCAATGATCCGAATTCTTACATATCCAGGTTATGGAGAGCAGTACAATCGGTATCAGATGAAACAAGAGATGGAACATTTATTCTCCAAAACATACAAGATAAAGATAGAATAGCTTGTGGAAATAATAGACAAAGAGGAAAAATTGCATTATCAATCTTTAGGAAATTAGGATTTATTCAGCAAGCTGAATTTAAAGGAAATTCTACTCGGTTCAAATTAAGTGGCAAAAAACCATATTCCATCACATTAGATGAGATATTTAACATCTCATCAAAGTGAAACATTCTAATATTTTCAACTTATCGATAGGTCAAAATCTTGTTAGAGGTTATATATTTTAAAAAGTTTTGAAATTATCGAAATTCATTTTATAAAGTTCATATGCTAATATATGAGTATCTGACCCGGTAGTAACAAGTTGACTTAAAACATAGAGTAAAATTACAAACGCAATAATTATCACTATCAAAAGTATAATTCGATATTTTATGTCTTGAATTTTATTCTTTGTAGTAGATCTTTCTTGTTTTTTTATCGTTTCTTCTTTTTTGATTTTTTGAATTTCCTCTTCTTTCTTTCTTTCTAATTCTTCCTGTCTCATTTTGGATTGTTTAGTATTGAGAATTGGTATTTTTTTGACAATAGAACCATCCAATACTGATCGTTTTACTTCATAAAGTATTACATCATTTTCGGGAGATTTATAGTTAAAGAGTTCAAGAGCCTTGGGATATTCTTCAAATTCTTCAATTATTTTATCCCATTCAACCATCCACGATTTATTTAATTGATTCGGATCTTCTTCAGGGTTATTACTCATTCAATAGAATTTAAGCAATCTTATTTAATAAATTTTAATAGTTATAATACAAATTGAAAGGTAACTGCCTACTATATTTATTGTACTTCTTATCTGTTTACTCAATGAAAAAATGCATCAACGATAAATGCTATGAAGATAGCAGTAAGATATGGGCTAGAAAATTTGAATACAGTCCATGAAGCACGTTCTGTTGGTTTAATCAGTAACCATAGTGATAGTCCAATCATTATCGCACCAAAAATAATGGCGGTGATGAAGTAAATCAACCCGAATTGATTAAAGAAAAAAGGTAGAATACTAAAAAAGACCATCATTATAGTAGTTCCAGCTATAACGCGTACTGATGTTTGTTCATTAGAAACGACAGGTAACATTGGAATATTTGCTTTTTGGTAATCTTTTTTTACATGTAAAGCAAGACTCCAAATATGCGTAGGTATCCACAAAAACACTAAAGCAGCCATTACTATTCCTATTTCTATATTTTGAGTAGTTACAGTAACATATCCTATCAGAGCTGGTGCTCCTCCTGAAAATCCTCCTAAAAGAATATTAGATTGACTTTTTCGCTTTAACCATTTACTATAGACAATAATATTATCAAAAAGACCAAAAGCCATTAGAATAAATGCCCAAATATTAATGAACCATGAAAACACTAACGAAATAGCTGTTAGTATTAAACCAAATATCAATGCATTTCTGGGAGATATTCTGCCGGAAGGGATAGGTCTATCTTTAGTTCTATCCATTATAGCGTCAATATCCCTATCGTTATATCCAGTAAGAGTATCAGCAGCGGCTGAACCTGCTGCCACTCCGCATAACAGCAAAATCCACATTACTGGACTTATTGGTATGTCAAAGAGAAAGGAGGCAGTTAAAGCAGATCCAAAAGCAGTAAAAACTAACAAATACCAAATTTTAGGTTTTGTTAATTCATAGTAATTTTTTAGTTTATCAACTAAGTGTATTTGAATCACAGTTTAACTTTCAACCCGAGTTGTCATAACTGATTCATTGCTTTGATATTTATATCTTAAAAATACAGTCCATAATATTATATCATTTGTTTAGATTTCAGTAATTCAGCTAAGAGTACTGCTCCTTTTGCTGACCCCATTTTTTCATTGTGAGATAACAAGACATATTTTATACCATTGTCGAAAACTGTATCTTTTCTTAGTCGCCCAACAGAAGTCGTCATTCCATCATTAATTTCCCTATCAATTCTAGGTTGTGGTCTGGTTGGGTCGTCATGAACTACAATATATTGTTTAGGTGCCGAAGGTAATCCACTAAGTTTAACAGATTCAGAAAAGTCGAGCATCTTTTTTTTCACCTCTTCTGGCTCAACAGCTTTCTGTGTTTCTACAAATACCGTTTCTGTATGTCCATCCATAACTGGAACTCTGGTACATGTACAACTTATCTTGAATTGAGATGGTTTAATAGAATTATCTACAAAAGATCCAAGAATTTTTTTAGTTTCGACTTGAACCTTTTCTTCTTCTTTCGGAATAAAAGGTATAACATTATCTATTATATCCAAAGCAGCTACGCCAGGAGATCTGCCCGCTCCAGATATTGCTTGCATAGATGTCATAAAAATACGATCAATGCCGAAATTATCTAATATTGGTTTAAGAGAAATTGCTAAACCAGTAGTTGTACAATTTGGGAGGGGACATACAAATCCTTTCCAATCTCTATTTTTCTTTTGGTTATTTATTAATTCAATGTGTTCAGGATTTATTCCAGGAATTAATATTGGAACATCTTCTTGATATCTAAATGCTGCAGCAGTACTTATTACTGGTGTCGTTTTAGCGAGTTGAGGTTCTATGATTTGTGCATCTGACGATTCTAATGCAGTGAATATAAGGTCGTAATCTTTAGGTTTGAGATCTTCTACCGAACTCACTATTTCATCTTTGATATAATCTGGAACTTGTTCTCTATTATGCCATTTTAACACCCCCGTATTGGGGTCTCTAATGGCATCGATATACTTTTTTCCAGCCGATCTTTGAGAAGAAGCTACAAATTTTAACTCAAACCAAGGATGTTTATCAAGTGCTACTACAAATTCCTGACCGACTGCTCCAGTAGAGCCTATCAATGCTACTTTTAACATATTACAAGAAATAACTAGATAATGACGATCTAATAATCGTTATTCATTAAAAAAAGTTTTTACATTGTCATGGATTATAGATATCACTTTTGGACATTGAAGATTTAGAAAATCCAGATACAATAAATAAAGATTCTTTTCGTTTTAAAGATAATAAAAATGAATTTAATAGATTGGACGAATGTACGCATGGAGGATTTCATTCAATTGAGGATAACAATAAAATCAGAATAGATTTTAGTTCTAATATAAACCCACTCGGCATTTCAAATAAGGTAATAAAAAAAATATCTGAAAATATAAGGGATATTTCAGTTATTTATCCAGATCCAAAGTGTAAAGAGTTAAAAAAAATGATTTCAGAATATTTAGGTAAAGGTATAAACGTTGATTGGATTACAGTTGGAAATGGAGCAACAGAACTAATCCATCATTTTGTAAGATCTTTTCCTTACAATGCAATTATTCCTATTCCTACCTTCTGTGAATACGAACTTGCTGTCAGAAGAAGTGATTTAAAAGTAGATTTTATTCCTCATTTAGAAAATTGGGAAATGGATTGGGAACTTGTAATTAAACAAGTAAAAAATAGCGACAAAAGTATTCTTTTTCTATGTAATCCTAATAACCCTACTGGTAAACTTGTGGCCCCTGAAATAATGAACAATATAATACGAGAAATAGAAAATAAAGATTCAATAATATTTATCGATGAAAGTTTTATTGAATTTGTAAGGAATTACAAAAAATATTCAATGATTTCTCAGGCATTATCAACTAGAAATGTTATGGTTTTAAGATCTATGACAAAGTCATTTGGATTAGCTGGATTACGTTTAGGATATTTGGTTGCAAATCCTAATCTTTTGAAAAAAATTAATCAAATTCAAATAGCATGGAATGTAAATAATATTGCCCAGACTGCTGGAATAGAGGCACTTAAAGATAAGGATCATTTAAGAAGAGCAAAAAAATTGATTGAAAAAGAAAAGGTCCGTATAATTAAAATAATTAAAAAAAGGATGAAAAATTTAGTAACTTATGATTCAGAAGCTAATTTTTTATTGATAGAGTTAAAAGATAATGATTCTACAAGTTTTAGGGATAAATTATTGGAGAATTGTGGTATACTGGTTCGAGATTGTAGTAGTTTTAGGGGACTAACAAACAAGTTCATTAGAATAGCTATAAGAACTCCTCATGATAACGATGTTCTTTTAGAATCACTCGAAAGTTTGATTAATCATGATAACTGAATGTCTTGGTATGTTACTAAAATATCCTAAATTAAATGGGTAGAATGATAATTGAGTAAGGCAAAGATATTGATGATACAAGGAACTTCTTCTGGAGTAGGAAAAAGCGTAATAGTGATTGCCTTATGCAGAATTATTTCAGACCTTGGATTTCGTGTTTCACCGTTTAAGGCACAGAATATGTCGTCCAAAATTTATAAGATATCAAGGATTGAGCAGATTTCCAATATTCAAGCTGTTCAGGCATCTGCTGCAAAAACTACACCTAACTGGAAAAT
The DNA here is from genome assembly GCA_042138015.1 of Nitrososphaeraceae archaeon. Lineage (GTDB taxonomy): Archaea > Thermoproteota > Nitrososphaeria > Nitrososphaerales > Nitrososphaeraceae > TH1177. Next base: position 13,387 of record JBHIVA010000014.1, read on the forward strand.
TAATCCTATTTTATTACTTCCTTTAGGAGATTATATGAGCAAGGTTTTCGTAAAAGGAAAATTTTATGAAGAAATGCATGCTTCTGATTACTATAAAGACTTTGTAATCCAGACTGGATTTCCTATTGTCTTAGATGCGCTAGAATCATTAAGAAAAGAAAATGATATTATCGTAATAGAAGGAGCGGGATCTCCAGCTGAAATTAACATCGCAAAATACGATATAGCAAATATGTTACTTGCACATAAAATAGATGCTCCAGTCATCCTTGTGTCAGATATTGAAAGAGGAGGTTGTTTTGCCAGTATAGTCGGAACGATTCAGCTATTAAAATACAAACATCGAAAATTGATAAAGGGATTTTTAATAAACAAATTTCGTGGTGATAAGAATCTGCTGAAAGATGCAATAGATTACATAGAGAAAACTAGAAATATTAAATGTCTTGGAGTTATCCCTAAAATCAATTTTTCGTTACCCGAAGAAGACTCATTAGATAATAACAGTATTGATCGTACCAAAAAAGAGATGAAATTTTCAAATGAAATATTGGATCAGCAAATAGATTTTTTAGCATCTGAAATCAAAAAGAATATTGAAATAGACCGAATCCTGAAGAGGGTTTTGAAATTAACTATATGATATTGTCGTTTAGTATCATATTAATTCTCATCACCTCAATTATTATAGATATTTTATTAGGAGATCCAAGGAATAAATATCATCCAGTAGCATGGATAGGAAAAATCATAAATTATTTTATCCCAAAATTAAAAATAAATAAACAGGGTAGTGAAGCATGTGAGAAAATAAGAGGAATAAAATTTACTATTTTATTTATATTGTCATCAGTAATTTTGCTTCATTCCTTTTTGAACATTTTGACTCCTAATTATTACTTTATATTTCTTATACTATCTGTGTACTTACTATACAGCAGTATTTCTATTAAAAGTATGGAAAATCATATTAATATGATTATAGATGCTTTAAATAAACAAGACATTCTTGCCGCACGTAAAAAACTATCTATGATTGTAGGAAGAAATACTAAGGAATTAGATGAAGAACATATAATATCTGGAGCAATAGAGTCAATTGCAGATAGTACAGTAGATGGAATTATTTCTCCGATATTTTATTTTTCAATTTTTGGGGCTTGTGGGGCTTTTATATTCAGAATCATCAATACATTAGATTCAATGATAGGGTATCGAGATCATTATTTTATTAATATAGGATGGATGGCCGCAAAAATTGATACGTTTGCAAACTACATACCATCTAGAATAACTTCGATTATTATAATAATCTCATCATTTCTGATGAAGGCGGATTGGAAGAATTCTATCAAAATGCTGAAAAGAGATAGACATAATACAATCAGTGTTAATTCAGGTTATCCTATTTCTGCTATGGCTGGAGCATTAAATGTTAGGTTAGAAAAAATCGATTATTATCAAATAGGTATTCCCGTGGAAAAATTATCTATTGAAAAATGTTTAGTCGCAATAAAAATAATGAAAATAACGGTGGTATTATTTTGTTTGTGCATTTCTATTCCTATTATATTATTATTAGGTTTAGTTAAATGGTGGAATGTTCTATTTGGTATTTGACAAAATTTTCTCTGTCATATCTTTTTTAACAATTATTCCAACAAGAAGCAGAAAATATGAAATTGAGTATATTGCGAAAAATATGTATTTGTTTCCTATTGCTGGGCTTATAATAGGAGTCATTGTGGGATTAATCTCTCTTGTTATATCTGATCATGTTAATGGGTTTTTGCTAGGATTTATAATAGCTGTAGTGTTATTTGGATTGACAGGGCTGCATCACACGGACGCTATTTCAGATCTTGCTGATGGGTTGATGGTAAAAGGTTCCAAAGAAGATAAACATAGAGCAATGGCAGATCCTAGAAATGGTACTGCTGGAAGCGTAACAATAGTTTTCTACATAATAGGAATCATAATATTAGTCTCACAAGTTAGTGATAAGTTGCAGTTATTTTCTTTAATTATTATTGCAGAGATACTGTCAAAATATAGCATGGTTCTACAATGTTATCTAGGAAAATCAGCTTGGGAAGGATTGAACACAATTTTTATTGTAGAGATGAAGAACAAGAAAAAAATTATCATCTCGACAATCTTGGTTGTAGTATTATTAATAATATTCGGATTGAATATTTCTCAATTAATTATATCAATTATAGGAATGTTATTTGTTACTTTAGTACTTCTTTTAATTTCTTATAGATCACTTGGGGGAGTTTCTGGAGATACGATTGGTGCAAGTAATGAAATATCAAGATTTTTTATTTACTTTATGTATGTTATTCTCGTAAATAGATGATTCATGGCAAAAAATAAACCAAAAATAATAAGTGTAATTATGTGTGGTGGAAAAAGCTCAAGAATGAAGAAACATTACCAAACAGAAAAAACCATGATAAAATTAGGAAACAAACGAATGGTGGAATATATTTTAGATAGTTTGAAAAATAGCGATTGTTTTTTTAAAATTGTACTCAATACAACTAAAAATACTACTAGAACACAATCATTCATATTAAAAAAATACAAGAAATATGTTCCTGATATAGAATTTTGTGAAACAACAGGAGAAGGCTATGCACTAGATCTCAGATCGCTAATTATGAAATATAGTAATTCCATCATTTTTGTGGTTTCGGCAGATTTACCACTATTATCAACACATGATATCAAAAATATATTGAGAACATGCAAATTTCAATATCCATGCAATTCAATTATAATAGAAAAACACTTTGTAGAGAGTTTAGGAATAAAGCCAAGTGTTTCTTTTATCTATAGAAACAAAGAATACTGTTATTCAGGAATAGGGATCTTCAATCCTACTAAAATACGTGATCTTGAAAATAACGTCCCAGAAAGGTTTATCATACAAAATCAGATTGGCGTGGCAGTGAACGTTAATGAAAAAACTGATTTAGAAGTTGCAAAAAGAATTATTCAAGGAAGAAGCATCTGAAAAGCTAGACTAATCAAGATTAGAAATAATATTACCCAATATCTTTGATTTTCCACCGGATTTCTTACATACTAATTCATTACATGACTTACAATAGATATCTGTAGTTGTGTGGGAATAAATAATCATTTTTTCATTACAGTTTGCACATTCAACATTATAAAATTCACTTTTTGGTTGAGGAATTAAAATATTCTCTTTCATTATCAATCACTTTAATTAAATTTATGAGCCTATTTCTAATTTTCTCATTCGCATTCCCTCTTTCATTGATTTTCTTTGACATGTTTTGCATGTATATTTAAGTGTAATCTTCTTGGTAGTTTTAGCAGTACGTTTCAATTCAGGAAATTTTTGACCCCCATAGCCTTTTTTATCTTCAGCGTGTCTTCTAGCACCTAAAGCACTTTTTCGATCTTTACCTTTTTTATAGATAGAAACTGATTGAACAGTATGGCCCTTGCATTTTGGACAGAACTTGCGCATTTCCTTTTGCATCTTCATGTAGATTTTTTAATATTAGGGTTATTTAAGGAAAACTACTCGATATAAACTTGAAAATTGAAATTACGGATAAAAAGTTGAAAAAAATTTGATCTTTTCTTCATTAGAGCGTTATCAATTAAAATAACATGTGCCCAATTAATATAAAATTTGCCGGTAGATTAATTTTTAGTTTTTCTTTGTTAAACGCTTATAAGCAACCTTTCTCTTATCATAAAAAGAAAATGGACATATTTGGTAATTTGATACAACAAATGAGTATACCTATCAATATCGAAACCTTTGGGGTGTGGATACCATTAGCTTTTGGGTTAGCGGTAGGTTTAGTATATGTAATAGCATCGGGGCTGAGACGTCCAACCTAAAAAAAAATACCTATTTTTCTTTTTATAGATTTTTTCTCTAATTACTAATTTTATATGTTAGTTATAAATATAGTAGAGTTCATCTTCGATAGTTTCGAATTCCAATAAAAAGGATTGTAAACTTTGAATGGGTACTATGGGAACTCCACAAATTAATTTGAAACTTGAATCATATAATGTGATTAGCATTGGAAGTGCTCTTTTAATTTTTTTATAATTGATTAGGTAATTTCTGGTTCGAATTACCTGTTTTTCTATATAAGGAATTATTGCAGATTTGCTATATTTTCTCCAATGCTTACAATCGATAGAGAGAAGAAAATTGTTTTTTGTAGCAACAACATCTAACTGGTATCTGGGTTTTGACATATAGATATTTACTTTTGTTTGATAATCAAATTTGATTAATATCTCTGAGGTTAACGACTCGAAATCTTTCCAGGATAAAAGTTTTGAGCATGTTTGAATATCGCATCCCATCTGTATTGCTTTTAGTATCATTCGAATTTTATCAGAATCTGAAAAAGATATTAGCTTATTATTGTTAGATAATTTTCCAATTTTATTATATTCTAGAAATCGGAGAATATCCTTAAAAATGTCATTATTTGTTACCCCAATTAGATCTTTGAACTGGTTCAGATTAAATTCTTGAGCATTGATTTTCCAAATAACTTTGATCATAAGAGGAGGAGGCAAAAAAGCAAACAAAATTGTTAAATTACTTTTAGAAATTCCTTTATTATAAATTTTATAGAATTGTTATTTCAAATACATTAAAAAATTGTTTGAAAATGTGTTAAAAATTCATGAAGGTCTACTCTGGATAGATATTTACAAAATTACTCATTCGAATGAGATACTAAATGATTAAAAAGCAATAGAGGACAGGCTTTCTGTTTCCAGTATTTCTTTATTCGAAACAAAATCTATTTTATCGTTAAATTCACCATTGACTAGAGATCAAATAAAATTTGATATAGTTGAATAGTAATTTTCTAACATCCCCTCTTCATCTATAAACAAGAAAAATGATGAATAAATAACACATTGTGTTAGAAATTTAATTATTTAATTTTTATTAATCAGAAAAGAGAAAAATTTATAGATTTCAATTTTTTTATAAATGCCTATTAAACAGGCATCAAGAAGATGAGAATCAATTGTATGAGCAAAGATGAATTCTGTTAATAATATAAATGAAATATTTATCTTAAAAGTTAATTCCGGGAATGTATAATCTCCAAATTTCGTTTACTGAATTTCTTAAATTCTGTTTATTTTAAAATCTTTCTTTGGACTTTGAATACTCAACAATATTCGTTTTAGTTCTTCATCTGATAAGGCATGATTTAGTCTTCCAGTCGATGCAGCATTAACAAGATAATTTTCAACAGCCTGTGCAAGATCTGGTTTTACCATTCTAACATTAGCTAACCGTTGTCTTGCTGATGGATCTAAAAGCGCCATCATAATTCTCTGGCGCATTGCTTCTGCTTCTGCTTCTCTTTTCTTGAAGTCTTCCTCGTTTGGATTATTTGGTGAAGCCATATTCATTTACTTAGGAATACCTACTTAATTCAGGAACTGCTTTTATAAGTTCTTTATGAATTTCAGTAGCTAATCTATCCGCCCTCTTCATTCCATCATCAGATATTGCTCTACCTTTTGGTTTTTTTACTAAATAACCAGAATTCTCAAGCTGTTTCAGACCAGTTCGGATTATTCCTCCACTTGCATCAACATGATGTGCCAAAAAATAACCTCTTTGCTTTCTTCCACCATACTTACTTTTGAGATCTGCAACAGATATTGGTCCATGGAGATATATTTTTCTTAACAATGAAGCACATCTTATATACCACCAATCTTTATTTTGAGGAATTTTCTCCGTATGAGGACCTGTCTTCACGAAGTAAGACCATGTTGGCGGTTCAATTTTTTTATCATTTTTTAAATATGCAGCTAATTTTTCTATAAATTTGTCAGCGGGAACATCATAAACTTTAGCCATTATAACATCAGAATAAGTCTAAAACCCCTATAAATCCTTATTCTCTAGCAAAACAACTATAATAGTTTCCTGTAAACGTAATTACATTTTAGACAGGTAATTCTCAAGGCCTTTACTTTAGATCTTCCTATTCTCACTCTGGAATTATATCCTGGGGAAATAAAATTCTTGCATTTCTTACAATAAAATTGACGAATATTATATGGAAGTTTTAATCTTACCCTTTTGGCAATTTTTTTCGCCAGTTGTGCTTGCCCGTTAGCCAAATCATAGTCCCGATGTTTTTCTTCGCTTGCGTTATGAATTAATATAGATATTCGCTCATATGCAAGCAGCTTTGTTTCATGTTTTCCCAAGCCAAATATCAAATCGGATGATAGAAATAAAAATATTTCATTAATACAATTTCTATTTATAATATATTTTAACCCGCAATATAGTAAATTAGGATTATATAGCAACCAAATTATTACTTTCAGAAATACAACATATTAAAATGAAATTTTCAATAGTGATTGCTGAAACGGCTATAGAAACAGTTCCAAAACTACTTTATAAAAATACGATGGTAAAAGAACATGCTATAAAGTTAAACAGACGAGTTGATGAACTCTTACTTGATATAAACTATCACTATTTTGCTATGAAAAAGGAAAATCTTGAACATAGAGAAAAACGTGGACGCCCTGATATATTGCATATATGCTTGTTGTCTATTTTATCCACACCGCTATTTTTTGAGAGATTTATCAATGTGTACATTCACACCATAGATAACAAGGTGATTTTCGTAGGTGAAAATCTTAGGATCCCGAAATCTTATCGAAGATTTGAAGGTCTAATGATGAAGTTATATATTGAAAAAAAAATTAAATCTCAATCTAGTAGTAAAAAAAGTTTATTAGAACTAAAAGATATGACCTTAGAGCAACTTATAGAAAAAATTTTAAAACCTGAAGCTGTTATAGGTTTTTCCACTACTGGAAATCATATGGAACTAGGTAAGATCCTGTCTGAAAACATAATAAAGAAAAAAGGTCATTATGTGTTCATTATCGGTGGATTTCAGAGTGGACATTTCTCAGAAGAAACAATAAAAAGACTGGGTAAAATATATTCGATATCGAGACATCATCTTGAAGCACATGTTGTAATATCTAGGTTAATCTATGAATGCGAAAAATTTTTGATTGTCCAAAATCCTAATTAGAACGGAAAGACTTTTAAAATCAATGTATTTCAATATTTACTATTTCCAATTGTCTAGAAAAATTCTCCTGAATATTAATATAATTGTCGGTTTTTTTCTGTTGAATATTTTATTGATGAATCCAATTAATAGTGTGTTTTCTGACGGGCTTTTTGAAGAGAGACTGCCCCCTGCATCAGTAGGAGATCGAGAAGCAAGTTTATACACTAAAATCAGTCCTCCTGTTCTGACATCAGAAAGCAAGGAAAATGCTTTTTTTGAATTAAAATTATTTGATGCAAAAACCGATAACAACATAGAACATGTATCCTACTTTATAACAGTACAGAAAGATGGAGAACTGATACTCAGAGATTTATTTCACTCACATCAAGGACCACTAAAGATAAAAATAGATCCGCAGCCTGGTGAATTTGTCAATATTTTTGGTTCAACTGAGCCGTTCCTTGGTGGTTGGACTAGCCAAACTGGAGATATATCAGTTAGCGGACCTATACTCTTAGAAGGAGGATTATATCATTTTGCAATAGAAATATTTGGTATAGACAATGATAGAAATATTTTTACGCCTGAAACAGCACCCAGATTCGATTCTTATTTAAGTGTTGGAGATATTTTCAAGAACGATATTATTGAAAGTGCAAATAAATATAATTTAACAATTATTTCATATTATGATCAAGTCCAAAATTTTACATATGATTCACCAAAGAAAGAAATTTCCTGGGTGATGCCTTTTAATTGGGATTTGAATAGAATTCAAGAGCAAAATATCTTTGTTCACGAGGAGGTCAAGATACCAAAAAGCTTTACCGGATTTGGAGATTCAAATTCCTTCAACGCAACGGTAAATTTGAGCCCAGTAACTGGAAGATCTCTAGCTATTGATCCTTTCACAGAGGAAAATAATTTGATATTACATTATCTATTAAACAAAGCAGATCTTATCAGATTAGCTGAAGACCCTCAAAACCAGGGGGTGGAGACTATGAACTTTAGTTTATCTCCGTCAGAAGATAAACCGGTTGAAACAACTACAGAAATTGTTTCTGATCAAGGAGGTATATTAACAAAGTTAAACTGGCCTGATACTATCATGGCAAATCAAGATACCGAGTTAAATCTCATGTTTTCTGATGCATTAACGGATTCAGAAATTAATGGAGATATAAAATATGATATTACATTTTATGATCAAAATGATAATCAAGTTTTGAAGAAAGAAAATCTTCTTGCAAAGAATGCAACTGATTCACAAATAATTAAATTTCCTGCAACAGGAATATACCAGATTGAATTAGAAGTTAAATCTATAAACTATCCCGGTATAGTGTCACCAGATGAAACAAGAAATGGAATATCAAGAGGAAATGTAATAATTTCATAACCAGATTAATCAATCAGTAATAATCCAAATTTGATAATCTTCTAATCACGACTGATTGTATGTTGTTTTTACTAGAATCTTAATGACATAGAGTTATATCTTTCTCAATTAAAATCATATTTACAAGATTGAAAATAGTTTTTGCTAATCATTTAATTTGTATAAAGCATTCTGATAAACAATTTAAGCTTAGATTAGAGGATTTAATAAATAAAGATGGAAAAGAATGCACAGAAGGATTCTTAATTTGTCCTAATTGCAATTCCAAATACCCAATTATTGAAGGTGTAGCGATAATTGTAAATGATTTTTCAAACTATATCCAAAAACGTACTGAAATGTATGGTAAATGGTTATTAGAGTCTAAAACAGATGCTATGAAAAATTTTTTAAAGGAAACTGGAAGAAATTTGTCACGTAATATAAGTGAAAGTGACCTATATGAGGACGGTGGGATTTGGTATTCACCATACAAATGGTTCCAGCAAGAAGATCATGGAGAAGATAGATTAATGAAATCTCTTAAATGGAACTTAAAGCCTGATGAGCTTTATGATCGTGCTATTAACAGTATTAACCCAAAATTAGACGGAATAGCATTAGACATTGGTTGTGCAATGGGAAAAACTACTATTAAGCTTGCAAAAAAATATTCGTTTGTAATAGGAGTAGATCTTTCTTTTTCCTTTATAAAGGAAGCCCGTAAATTGATGCAACAAGATCTACAGGGAAATGCTGAATTCTGTGTGGCAGATATCGCTTCTCTTCCCTTTCGCAGAATGAAATTTGACTTGATTTTGGTAATGAATTTGATAGAATTGATAAATCCAGTAGAGTTATTTTTAACAATTCATAAGTTATTAAAACCTCATTGTGATGTTATCATAACTGATCCGTATGATTACAATAGAAAAAGAACAACTGAAAAGAAATACGACGCCAGATCCTTTAGACATCTAATTGAGGATAATGGATTTGAAATAAACGAGTCTTATAAAAAAAAGGAGGCATTTATTCCCTGGATTTTGAAGATAAATGAGAGAGTATACTTATTCTATTTTGTAGATTTTATTAAAGCAAAGAAACTTTCAAAGCATAAACTATTCTAATAATCAATTAGAAGATAATGACAATAGATAGTGATGGGTTATTATAAGAAAATGATAAAGAAATAATAATGATTATAATAACTAATATATTGAATAAATAATCTCATGCAGGATCAATTAATTTTCAAAGACAGAACTAAACTTTCACCAAGGTATCTTCCGAAAGAATTGCCCCATCGACAAAAACAAATTGATTTACTTAAACGAATATTTATTAATATTAAAAATGATCCAGATGAATATCCATTAACAATTTTGCAAATTATTGGTCCCACAGGTATAGGTAAAACTTCTACTCTCATCAAATTTGGAAATTTATTGCAAGAAGAATTGTCAAATGATAAAATTTGTTCTAAAATTGTGTATATTAATTTAAAATTATTAGGTGGTAACAAATATGCAATATATAAATATATGCTAGGATGTATTGCACCAGAATTACCTGCACAAGGGCTAAGTGCAGAGGAGATGTTACGACAAATGATTGACTACCTAGATAGTACTTCATCCTATGCCTTAATCATACTTGATGAAATTGATCACCTAATTAAAATATCAAAAGATATCGGTATTATTTATGACTTGACTAGGCTCACGGAATTTTACCCAAATAAGAGATGTAATGTAAAAGGAGTTATTTTTATTGCAAGAAGTACTGAATTTTATGAAAAGTTAGATGCAGCTGAATTAAGCTCTTTGGGGAGAGTACCAATAGAGTTTCCGACATATAATATTGAACAAGTTAGTGATATAATTACCCAAAGATCACAAGAGGCTTTTAATGAGAAAGTAATCGGACCTGATTTAATAGATTGGATCGCAAGAATTGTTATTTCACCTACAATAAATGGCGATATTAGATACGCTCTGGATCTATTAACCTATTCAGGAAATCTTGCAGAAAACGAAGGAACTGGCAAAATTTTTATCGACCACGTTAAAAAAGTACATGAGCAAATATTCATAGGAATCACAGATGATGACATTAAAGAACTATCAAAAGAGCAAATAGTAATGTTGTTAGCAATTATTAGAGGAATACGAATTAAAAAGAGAGAATATACTGAATTAAAAGAAATCCGAATGCAAGCAATAGAAATAGCTGAAAAAAATAATATTAAAAATATCGATATATATGATATTCTAGAAGAATTAGCTGTAAAAAAAATAATAAAAATTCAATCTTTAAAGAAGATATTTTTACTATCTGCATCGCTAGATGAATTAGAGAAAATTTTGGTTAAAAGACTTTATAGAAATACAAAGATAAAAAATTGAATGAAAATCAAACTGTAAAAGACTTAGTAGAAACCGGTTTCGGAACAATAGGCAAAATAAGGATACTAAGAGCTTTAGCAGAAGATAATAAATTACTAACTATTTATGCATTGCATAAAAAAACCAGTTTAAAACGGGAGGATATTAAACGAAATTTATCTGATCTAATATTAATAAATTGGGTCATAGAAAAAAAACTTGTAAATAATGTTTATTCCTTAAATAAAGATGATAAGTATGTTAAAAAAATAATTCCCTTTTTTCAAGAAATTGGATATATTGGCGAAAAAGATTATTTGTAACGAAATAAGAAATCAAATAAAATTCAGAATAAGATAAAATTTGCTATTGCTATTATTCGTAATATATTTAGTTATTTCAATAAAATATAAAAACAAATTTTATTTTTTTTAATGAGATTATAATCTTTATCAATTTATAATAATGTCACTTTTTAGTATTACGAATATAGATTATATCAATCTGAAAATATTTTTATATTGAAACCAGATAATGTAACAAATATATATTTGTTACTAGAATTAATATGGATTATATAGTTTATTAAACTATTGATCACCTCGTTAATTATCTATTAATATCTATCTACTTATTTACCTCATTGTAAAATTAAAATATAAATCAAAATAAGTATAAATAATACGTAATCAAAATAATCAGGTTGTGTTATGATAATTTAAAACTTATCTAGAAGATTTTTTTAGTTTTTTCAATATAACAATTTCGATTGAATAAAATTTGTGTTTATATTTATAAGCATATTATAAAATATCCTATTAAAAGTTTAAAATAACAAATTCTTTTGGTTATCTTTGAATTGTTAGAAAAATAAAATTGAGTATTAAAATAAAATAAGGATATCTAAAGTATTTTCTTTGGTAAACTTTAATTGAAGGTTTTAAGAATATATATTTGGAGTAATAGTTAGTAATGTCGTTCTTAAAATATCGTTTGAGTAGAATTAGGAGAATTACTAAAAATAGAATATTTCTTGTATTTAGGTATATTTTTTTCTTGTACGTAAAATTTAAACTCAAGATAGGATGGCTTTAATATTTACATACTATATTATTAAGATCAAACCTAACATTCAATAATAGATTTAATAGTCTACTTTACAATGGATTACAACAAGCTATGTAAATCGATATTTGCTCTACATGACGATGTAAGATATGCTGGAGTTGTAGATGAGAGTGGTGTTTTGGTGGCAGGAGGAATGAGGAAAGGAATTGATTCGATTGTAGACGAAACAAGCGAGGAGCTTTATCTTGCTCAGACATCAATCAGAAGGTCGATGAGAGAAAGATTTGATGATACAATGGGTAAAGCAAGATTTTCGTACGTAGAACGTGAAAAATTATCTATCCTTACTTTATATCTGGATAAAAAAATAGTCTTGATAACATTAGAACCAAATATTGACTCACATACTGTAATTGATATTGCTGAAGATTCTTTGGATATGATCAATGGAAAAATAGATAATTAACCAAGACTAATTTTTTATATTTCTTCATTTTCTTTTTAACAGCAAAACAGTTTTAAAAAACATCTGGATTTTTCAAGTTATGCATTAATATAAGATCTTTTTTGAATTCAGTTAATTCTTCTGGCACTGAAATAGATATAGGGTCTTTTAAAGAATTTTTTTTACCAGTATTTGGATTGATAGATTCTTTTTTCCTATTCCATACATAGGAATTAAACTCAATTATTCTTTTAGTATAATCCTCAAAATTCTTGAAATTATCTGTAGGGACAGGTTTTCGTTCAAAGTGAATGCTTTTTGTAGAATATAGTTCCTTCCATAACGCGTCTGTAATAAAAGGACAAATTGGTGCAAGTAATAACAATATAGTTGAAAAACATCTGTGCAATGTATATAGAGCAGAATTTTGAGATTGTAGATCAGAATTATCATAAACTCTATTTTTGACCATTTCTATATAATGAGCAGCAAATATATTCCAAGTAAAATCTCGTATTTGGTTGGATGGGATAAAGAAATTATATAACTCATATCCCTTTGAACAATTTTTTACAAGTTTGAATAACTCTGATAGTATCCATTTATCTGTAGATAAAAGATTCAGTTCATTGGATTTATTGAGATACTTTAAACTTTCGGAAAAAGATGAAAGAAATCTTCCTATATTCCATAATTTAGATAAAAATTTTTGAGCATTAGCTATGCTTTGTTCAGAGCATCTAAAATCTTGTCCCAAATTTGTTTCACTCGCTGACCAAAATCTAAAGGTATCAGCCCCATATTGTTGTATTATAGGGAAAGGATCTATCACATTTCCTTTACTCTTACTCATTTTTTTACCTCTTTCATCCACTCCATATCCCATGATCCAAACATTATTCCAAGGTAGTGAGCCTGTAAGTTGATAACATCTAAGCATCGTATAATACAGCCATGTTCTGATAATATCTTTCGCTTGAGGTCTTATTGTGGTTGGATATATATTGTCGTAAAAATTAGTATCGGATAAATATTTAGAAATAAACAAAGGGGTTATACTAGAATCCATCCAAGTATCAAACGTTTTTTCTTCTCCAGTAAAATCGTTTGATCCACATTTTAAACAATTTCTGAAAGGTGGTCTCTCTTTCCATGGTTGATAATATTTACCAGGAGTAGGAATATTGGGTTCCTGACAATTATTGCAAAACCATACTGGAACTTCAGTGCCATAGAATCTCCTTCTTGAAATGGGCCAATCTATAGATATTGTATTAAGCCAATTATCTAATATCTGTTTATGTACTTCTGGATAAAAGGATATGTTTTCAGAAAGATCCTTAAGAATAGGTACAAATGCCAATTGTTTCAAATAGTAATCATGCATTGGGATTATCTCTATTGGAGTTTTACTTCTCTCACAAAGTGGAGTTCTGTGAACTACCTGTTCTAGCTTCTCTACGAATCCACCCTGTCTTAAATCGTTAACTATGTTTTCTTGTGCTTGTTTAATTTTTTGATTATGATATTTTCCTGCTTCATTTGTAGTACGACCATTTTGATCAAATGATACTATTTCGTCTAACTTGAGATCTCTGAAAACTTGAACATCGTTATGATCACCATAACTACAGACCATTAATGCACCAGTTCCGAATTCAGGTTTTGCCGAATGATGTGGTAGAATAGGAACGGACCTATCAAAAAGAGGTAATATTGCTCTTTTTTCGTGTATTCCAAAATATCGTTCATCCTTAGGGTTAACTATTATGGCTTGACAAGAAAATAACAATTCTGGTCTAGTTGAAGCGATTATTATCTTTTCACTGCTATTTTCAATGTTAAATTTTATATAAACAAGATTTGTTAAAAAATCTTCGTAAATTATTTCTGCATCCGCGATAGTAGTGCCACAATCTATACAATAATTATTAGGTCTATTAGAAATGTAAATTAGGCCTTTTTTCCATAAATCGATAAATGTTTGTTGGGTAAGTGATCTAAATCCAATCGAGTCTGTTCTATAATAGTCCTTAAAATTGGCACTAATTCCGAGATTTTTCATAATAGAAATCATCTCTGATTCAAGATCATCTAGGGCAGATTTACATAAATCTAAAAATTGTTCCCTTTCCATTTGTTTCATTCTAACTTTGTATTTTCTCTCTGTATAAATTTCGACTGGAAGACCGTTTCGATCTATTCCAATTGGAAACATAACACTATTTCCATACATTCTCGCCGTCCTCGCTATCATATCAATCTGTGCATAATGGGCTGCTGCTCCAATATGCCAAGGTCTTCCTGATGGATAAGGAGGAGGGGTATCTATTACAAATATATGTTTATTATTATCATTATTTTTATCTAAATTAAAATTATAAATCTCTTCTTCATCCCAAGACTTTAAAATTATTGATTCAAGTGTATGATTCCAGGATTTGGAAGTTATCTTTGGTTCCATTTCTGTATTTTAGACAATGTTTTAATGTGGTTATTAACGTTGATATTAACATCAGGAAATAAATCTTTTATTACATAAATCCTTGGATCTTAATAGGATTAGTTTTATTTATCGATAATCAAAATCACCATTATAGAATGAGAAAAATCCTAAATATTTTATTCTAGTTTAGCTAGAAGATGTGCACCTTTGTTCACACCTTCATAAATATAAACTCCTAAAGCATCAATATTATCTGGCATATGTGGAGAGAGAATACGAATAATTTCCTTTGAAAGATTCTCTACTGTTGCCTCATCAGGTAAAAGATATACAGTAGATTTTGGTAATTGAAGACTAAAAAATCCCTTTGGTCCATTGAACTGGACGAAGTAATACACATCGTCTTCTCTAAGCAAATACCGTTTATTTATAAAAAATTTATGATCGAATTCACCTATTGCTTCTTTAATGAGTTTCTTCGCTTCGCTGAAATCCATTACTAAGCCATTATTCATACTACCAATAATCTCAACCATCACGGTAGAAGTATGACCATGAAGTATAGAACATTTTTTTACTAAAGGCAGAATATGAGCATAATCGAAGGATAAAGATGGATCTTCTATAAAAATAGATCCGATTTGACAATCTTTCGATTCGAATAGGAACAGTGAATCGAATTCAGTAATTTTGCCTGCATATCTTGAAGATCCAATTCCAACCAGATCTATATCTGGTAATGAATTTCTTATTTGTTTAAAATTTGCTAAATCTTTATCAGATTCAATGATTTGTAGGTATTTATTATTACCAATTTTAAAATCAATTATCTGTGTAGTCTTTTTATCTGGCATTAAAATTTTTACATCAATCTCGTAATCTGTTCCTAGAAAAGTAAATAAATTTGATATGGAAAGCTTAGTTCTATTTGTAATACATACTCCATTGTGATTAAGATATTTTATACTACTTTCAACGAGATTTCTAGTCATTTTCTGATTTACTTAAATCAAAAGATTTTATATATAAAAATCTTTAACGCGATATACCAGTATATAAAATTATAAATAGATATATCATTTAATCATTTAATAATCGTTTTAAATATTAATTATTGGATTTATCAATTTAAGTTATCAATTTAAAATCAAATGTGAATTAGAAGATAATCTATTAAATAAATTAGATCTCTTATCCTATCATAGAATTGTTTGAGATAACTAGCCGACTTTTACATGCCATAAAGTGCAGTTTAGAGAATGATACAAAGTTTGCTATTGCATTTTCTGGAGGTTTAGATAGTTCCTTACTTGCAAAAGTTGCAGATGATAATTATAATGATGTTACTCTAATATCTGTAGGTTTTCCTAATTCACATGACATAAAATTTTCAAAAATCGTTGCAGAAAAAATGGATATAAATCATTTAACATATGAAATAAAGATTGTAGAATTTTATAAAATATTAAAAAAAATTCTTTTAACTATTCCATGTAATAATATTTCTCATATTGAAAACTGTTTAGCTTTTTATTTTATCTCATTATTAGCTTCATCAAACGGATTTAAACTTCTTCTAACGGCAAACGGATTTGATGAACTTTTCTGTGGATATGATCGATTTAGACAAGTTTTTTCAAAAGGAGAGGTAGAGATAAATAGACTTATGGATGAAAAAATTGAAAATGAATTAACACTTTTTGAGGAAATTAATAATGTAATGAGCGAATTCGACATTATTATCCGACAGCCATTTTTAGGACAAGACTTCATTAACTTTGCTAAAAAAATTCCAATAGACAAAAAGATCAAAGGTAATGATGATTTTCTTAGAAAACATATATTGAGAGAGGTTGCTATGTCTCTAAACGTTCCTATGGAAGCAGCTTTAAAACCAAAGAAGGCTTTACAATATGGATCTATGATCCACAAAAATCTTATAAAAATTTTAAACAAAGATATCGAAGTCCAAAAAATACTTTTAACTAAGATCAGTCATTAGAATATTGATCTCAAAGATTTAGATTGAATAACTGTGAAAAAAATAAGAGTCGGATTACCTATATATTTATAAAACAATCTATATCCAGGTGATATGTCTAAAACAGATTATTTAAAATCTTATGTTTTTTGTTTTTCAGTGATTATTTTGTTTCCACCATTAAGTCCTATACACTTTATTAATCCTGATGATATGAAATGGATTTATTGGATCGAACCTACACGGAAATTATCCTTTCAATATCCGGATTCTACAGAATGGAAAACCAGTATAAACAACAATAGTACCCATAAGGAAGTTTATTATTTTCAACTATCTCATTAGATGATTATGGTAATGTTCACATTTCTATGAAAATTATTCCATTTGATATCATAAACAGATACAAAGTTTTGGATTTTAATTTTGCAATACCATCCAAAGATTCATTAAATCCAGAGATTTTGGTGGATTTGTTTGAAAACTATGCAAAAAATAATCTTCCAAATTTTTCTGTATTTGAAAAACATTCTGATAAGTATACTTTAAATGGAAACATGGCATATGAATTTTAACCAGGCACTCATTTGGACCAGGGAATACGACAGGAATGTTAACTTTATATTCTGTAGATAATGAGAATAACGATATCATAGAATTCAAATATATTTTTGATCCTAATTCCTTTATCGCTTATCTACCTATTGCAGAAAAAATATTAAATTCAATCAGAATAAATAATTAATTGTCTTTTCGAATAAGTGAATAAGTATTTTTATTAAAAAACCCTAATTGAATAGATATTTTTTAATATTTTTGATATTGATAAAATAATGATAATGGTATTATTTATTATTTAGACCTAGAAATTTGATTACCGACTATTGAGGAAACATTTTCGATTATTTTTATACCCGATGCGAAATGATTCTCTGGAGTAAATAGATAATTCAATTCGTTTACAGTAAAATAATTAGAAAGTACTGAATCATCTTTAATAGCATCAAGAAAATGTAAATCTTTATCTCTAGCCTCAAATGCTAATCTCTGAATATTTCTGTATGCTTCTATTCTGGGAACTCCTTTTTTTACCAACGATTCTAATACAAATTCTGCAAAAATCTGTCCTTTTGTAATGTCAAGATTGGATCTGATCTGTTCTTTCTTTACCAATAATCCAGACATAACATTTATCATCGTATTTAGCATCTCTTCAAGCAAAATTACACCCATTGGTATAGTAAATCTTTCATTCGCAGAATTGGACAGGTCTCGTTCATGCCATAATGAAATATTTTCCATTGCTACATTCACTAGAGAGCGTAATAATTTTGCTAAAGATGAAACTCTTTCACTTTTTATTGGGTTTCTCTTCACTGGAACTGCACTACTTCCCATTTGACCTGGTTTAAATTGTTCTGCGACTTCATCGATTTCTGTTCTCTGTAAATTTCTTATTTCAATGGCAATCTTATCTAGAGAAGTGCCAATTAATGACAGGAGAAATTGTACTTCTGCTAAGCGCTCTCTAGGGATGACTTGAGTTGCTGCATCTACTGGAAATAAATTCAAGAGAGAAGAAACCTGACTTTGGATTTCTATAGCCTTATCTCCCATTAAAGAGCCAGTTCCTACAACCCCTAACGTTTTACAAAGTAAAAATCTTTTTTTTCCCTCTCGTATTCTTTCCAAATGTTTTATCATCTCCGTAGCCCATACGGCAAACTTTAGGCCAAAAGGAATAATGCTTGCATGTTGACCATGAGTTCTCCCTACTGCAGGTAAATTTTTAAATTCTTCAGCCTTTTTTGATAAAATAACGGCTAATTCGCTAATTTTACATTCCAGTATATCAAATGAATCTCTTAGTTGCATTGAAAGAGTAGTATCAACTATATCGTTACTTGTTAAACCGAAATGAACCCATGGTTTAGCTTCTACTGAGCATTCTTCACTAAGTGCCTGAACGAATGAAGCCATATCATGATCTGTAGTGGATTCAAGTTCTTTAATTCTAGATAATGTAATTTTTCCTGATTTTGCATGTAAATTTATCTCATCCGATGCTGTTTTTGGTATTAATCCCTGGTTTGATTGTGCAGAGGCTACTGTAGCCTCGAACTCTAGAATATATTCCAATCTTTTTTCCTCATCAAAGATCTTTCTTATTTTCTTACTACCATATCTTCCAGAATCTATAGGCAGAATCCCCATATACTTCTAATATTGATTTTAATAAGAAAATAAACCTTGTTGGAAGATAGGTTTAATAATATATACTGTAAAATATTAGATTTTTTCACTTTTTTCTAAAGACTCAAGTATAAGTTTGGCTTGCTTAAAGTGTACAGCGTCAATCATTTTACCTTCCATCTTAAATGCACCTCGTTTATCACCTTTATCTTCAATATGTTCTAAAATAGATATAACTTTCTTAGCCCAGTCTATCTCATTTTTTGATGGCACGAATACGTCATGTACTGATTGTATGTGGTTGGGATGTATAATGGTTTTTCCTGAATAACCCAATCTCTTTGCAATTGTTGCATCTTTTATCAGTCCATTAATATCATCTACTTTCTGCCAGATAGAATCTAACGCTGATATACCTGCAGCCCTTGCATCTACTGGAATTTTTGCTCTAGCGTAACCATATTCAATTCCGTTTTGTTCTACATAATCTAGTTTCATATCATATAAAAAATCAAATACCCCAAAAACTAGTGCAATTATCCTAGAATTATAAGAAGCAATAGAATAAGAGTTTACTACTCCCAGAGACGACTCTATTGATGGAATTAACTTTATCTTCTTGCCACCTAATTTATTTTCGAGAGTTTCAATCGTTTCAATAATCCTATTCAAGTCTTCTACCTTGTTTACCTTAGGAATTACTATTCCATCCAATCCTGGAGAAATAATTGATTTTAAATCATCTTTATAAAATCCTGATTCAAATGAATTTATTCTTACAAAAATTTGCGTATTCTTATTTATCATATCTGCTTTAGTACATTTTACTTGTGGATCATCAATTTTTGAGAAAGTTTGTAATACCATTTTTCTTGCGGTTTCTTTTTCGTTCTCAGGTACAGAATCTTCCAAATCATAGCATATTATATCTGGAGAAAGTGATTTAGATTTATCTAAAAATTTTTTGTTATTTCCAGGTATAAATAATAGTGTTCTAAACATTACTTACAAACTCAGGTAATAAAAATGGAATGAAAAATTATAGGTTTTGTGGTGTAGTTAATATTTTACCAATCTGATCTGCATTAGCCATCATTACATGACCTTTTACCATGTCAGAAAATGGCAATTTTGTTGATATTAATGGTTTAATTTTACCTTTTGCTGTCCAATGAATGACTTGTTCTAATTCTGACTTTGTTCCTTGAGTAGAACCTAGTAAATTAATACCTTTAAAGAAAAGATATCTTAGATCTATAGTAGAGTCGTATCCAGTAGTGGCTCCAGTGGCTACCAAACTTCCACCCATTTTTAAGAGTCCTACCTCTTGTGGAAATGTTGATTTTCCGATATGCTCAAGAATTACATCTACTCCTTGTTTATTTGTAATTTGTCTTACTTTTTTATACCAATCAGACTCTCTATGATTTACTACCTGATCAGCACCTAACTCTAAACATTTGTCCATCTTTTCTTTATTTCCTGCAGTTGCTATCACATCACAATTGTAGAGCTTTGCGATTTGGATACCTGCCATACCTACCCCGCTAGTACCGCCCATTACCAAAACTGTTTGTCCTGGTTTAATTTTGACTCTCCCAACCAACATATGCCATGCTGTCATTCCCACCATAGAAATCGCAGCTGCATCGTCAAATGATAAATTTTCTGGTATCTTTGCAACATTAACCTCCGGCAAATGAGTGTATTGTCCAAAACCACCCCACAGCGGTCCGGTTTGAAAACCCCATACCAGTCTTTGTGCACAATCATACTCTCGTCCCTCCGTACATAAAGCACATGTTCTACAGCTCAAATTTGAATGAGAAACAACTCTATCACCTGTTTTAAAGTTAGTTACTTCATCTCCTACCTCTACCACTGTACCTGCTACATCACTTCCTGAGATGTGAGGAAGTGGTGTTTTTACCGGATCTCCCCAAATTGCCCATAAATCATTATAGTTATAGGCTGCCGATTCGACTTTAATCAAAACTTCATTCGGTTTTATTTTAGGAGTATCAATATCTTCAATTTTAATTACTTGTGTAGGATCTTTACTATATTCTCTAAAAACTGCTGCTTTCATTATTTTGAAATTGCTATGAAGACTTAATATAGTTAACTAGTAAAATTTTAAAAATAGGTATTATATCTTTAATATGTATTATAAATGATATCCGATTTAATGGTATATTCCTATCTCTTTTAAAATATCTCTCCAATTTCCAATTTTAGTCAACGAAAATAAATCTTCCTTGGTATCTATATCAAAAACTAGATTATTATGATACAAATCTTTGATGAATATATTTCCACGTTTTGCTTCTAACAAATGATTGCGATAACTATTATTATCATAATGAGTTTTAATAATATTATGAGGCTTACGGAATAGGATATTTGTTCCATCAAATCTTTTCGATGGACAAATCATAACACATTTTGAAAATTCAGTTGATATTTCACAAAGATGGTCAATATCTTTTGAAGTCATTAGAGGCAAATCTATTGGAATTACAATACTTCCGTCAACATCTTTACCATCCAAATACGAATCAGCTATTAAAATAGCATTGTTAACCCCTTCGTTACGATCAGTAAGAAAAGTTAATTTATCATTACTTATTGTATCTTTTAAATTATCATTATTCGATATAACTACAATATCAGATATTGACGATGATTTATTTAATTTTTTTATAGTTAAATCAAAAAAATATTTTACAAGAACCATTCTTTGAATGGGATTTAATATAGAAGATAATCTTGACTTTGAATATCTTCCATTTTTTATAGGGACTATTGCTACAATCTTCAGATCTCATCTTCACCATAAGTTCGATATGAATTTAGCTAAATTGACCTCTTCTTTTCGATTTCGCATAATGATGTTCGTGGTATAAGGTCTTACATTATTATTCATAATCGAATCTACAAAAATGTGGTCAGAGTTATGAATTACAAATTTGCTACTAAATTTTGAATAGAATTGCGCTATTCCCAAAGGAGATATTTCAATTTTTTTTGATTGAAGATATTTGGCTGCAGGACCGCTTATAGGTTTTCTTCCAATAATAGGAGAAATAGCTATAACCTTTTTCCTCTGAGAGATTAACTCATCATGAATTGATTTAATAGATATTATAGGACCGATACTTGATATAGGGTTCCCCGGGGCAATAATTATTGATTTGGATGAACGCAATGAGCTTATGACATTCTCATTTGGTTTTACATTTTCGATATTATTATAATACACATCGTTAACTATAGGTTTTCCTTTATATTTTACCCAAAAATCTTGGATATTGAGGTCACCTTTATTGGTAACAATTCTTGTTTCAATTGGAGTATCTGTAGCAGGAATCACCTCATTTGTAATTTGATATTTTTTACAAATATAACTAGTTGTCTGGGACAAAGATAATCCATCATTTAATAATTTTGTTCTAATGATATGGGTTGTTAAATCTTTGTCTCCAATTTTAAACCAACTTTCTTCATTTAATTTTTTCATGTTTTTAATAAAATTAAATGAATCGGTCTTTATTCCCCAACCTCGCCTCTTATCGAGTATTCTTGCTAATCCATAAATAGTTGTGTCAATATCTGGACATATATATAGACCCTGAAACCAAAAATTGTCACCAACATTGGCTATTATAGAAATTTTGGAGGAAATAGAGTTTAGACCACGAATTATCTTTATGGAACCAGTTCCTCCCGCTAGAACTGTAATCAATTATAAAATGAAATTAACAGGATACATGTAAAATTTTCGATTTATAAAAATTTTTTTGTTTTATCCACTTCTGAATTAAAAATTTGATTTTTTCCTAAATAACATGGTTATAATTTTTTAAAAACAAATTATTATTGTAATAATAAGAGTTATATTCGTCAAAATTAGAGTTTTAATGTGAACCGAAAGGTCTTAATGTCAGGTTGGATTATGGGATTAATTTTATTACCTGTAGTTTTTTCACAAGCTTTTGCTTCACAGATGGAAGTATTTCTATTGCCATCAAATGATAGAGCTGATCCTGTTTTTACTAGTATAAGATTTTTAACTATAAAATATGAGCCGGGAAGTGAACTGTCAAAAATTTTCAATGGAACTACTGAACGTGTCTCATTTACTCTTAATTCTACAGATAAAGGAATGAAGGTATTGGAAAAGACAATTAATGATGCTATTCTTGTAGAAAAGAATAGTCCTATACAAGTAGAAAGAGCAGATTTAGAATATACAGTCCAATTCAGAGGGGATGAAAATAGATTGGCGATAGCTTATAAAATCAAATTTAATCCTGAAATTACAAAGTTTGTTCTTCCAAGTAATGGAACAACAGCAGTAGATCTAGATTGGAGAAGTGTAGTAGTGAGTAACCCTCTTCCAATAGATGTTCCTCAATACGGTCAGTTTGACATAAATTATCCTATTGGACCAATTCAGGCATTATTTCCTCAAGCTGCGCAGATGTTGTTATCATCAGAAGACGCTAAAAAAATACTTCAAACTCCACTATTAAATTATGAAGAAATTGGCTTGCCTATGGATAGATGGCATTTTCTTTTTGATCCCACTGGAAGCCAAGCTACTGCAGCCGGGTCAGGCTATCTAGAAGAAGGAGGTTCAAGAGTAGTTTCGGTATTTTCACTTGGAGAAAGTAGCTTTAGAGAAGGAACTCACAGTGTAACAGAATCTTCAGTAGATACAACTGTAGATGATTCTAAAGTAAGCATAAAGGCTTCAAATCCACCACCCAGTGGACAAATACAGATAGCAGGATTTGCAAAAGTTCAAAACATAAATGGTGCTGAAGTCGCTTTTATAACACCTAATGCTCCAGAAGGAACGGTAACTTCCTCAGGAAATTTTCCTATTCAAGTGTTACTTATTCTTGGAGGGATGATGGGTGCAGTTGCTGTATTGGTACTTATTAAAGCAAGAAAGTAAATTTTATTTTTATTTTATTTAATATTGATAATTTATATATTTTCAAATTTTTAGCCAATTATTTTCATGATTTGAGGCTCCTATTTGATATAGCCTATTATTCTCAATCATATCAGTATCATCAACTACAATGTATTGAGAGAAATTTATCCAAACCAAATTCTATTTAGGTTAGCCCTATCCTATTTTTTTAGCACTATATAAATAGAAATAATGATATTATATACTACAAATAAATGAAATCGATTTCTAGGTTTAAGTTTAATGGAGTTTTTGCAAGTGGTTTACATAAGAATTAAACGGATTAAGAATAATGATTATGCTTATCTTGTTAAAAATACATGGATTGATAAAAGACCAAAACAAACTATTGTAAAATATCTTGGAAATGCCTCCCGCTTAAGAATTGATGATATTCCAGAAGAGTATATGACAGATCGTATAAGATTATTTTTACAACGAATGAATCGCAATAAAAATGAACTTAATATTTATGACAAGGCTATTCAAGATAACATATTCAACCTATTAAAATATCATGATATCAATCAATTGATTAAGGTCTATCAGTCTAAAAAAGATTTTGAGCTTGCTGATTTTTATGAAGGGATAATCATTCCTGTACTCCATAAAATTGGTGATCTTTGGGAAAAAGGGATATTAGATGTTGCAACAGAACACGTGTGCAGTAATGCAACATCAAATTTTATTAGTATTATTAACTCAAAGGTAGATAAGACAAACTACCATAATGGGGATAGATTAAAGATTATAATATGCACTCCGGAAGGAGAATTGCACAACATAGGATGTGAAATTATAGGATCACTTTTGATAGAAAGAGGTTATAAGGTATTGGATATTTCACCATCTATGCCCAACGATTCAATAGCAAAATACGTTCGTGAGATCAAACCGGATCTAACAATAATTACATTTACTTTAAAAGAAAATGCAAATAGTGTTGTCAGATTAATAAATCAAATAAAGAAAACTGATAAACTATTTAGGATAGTAGTGGGTGGGTCTGGTTCAAGTGCTTTAAAAACGAGAACAAAAGATATTGCAAACATTAATGATAAAAGTATTTTTATTTTACACGATGTAACAATTAGATATTTCATTAAGAATATCAAAAAATTTTTAAAAGATTGAATATCAATATATTATATCTAAATCCATAGAACAATCAAAGACAAGAATGTCAATAAATAATAAATGAACTATTATATTATATTATAGGTTATGGCATATTTAGAAAATTTTGGTGATACTCTTTAAAGATTATTCTTAATACTAAACAACAATTATTCACAATATAATAACTAAAATCGATATGTACTCATCTCCGTTTATTTATTCATTATAATATATAGATCTTTTTTAATAAATTAAAAATTCAGTTAAACGTAAGTAATAAGAAAAAGGTGTTAATTTTTCATATAATTAACAAGACAATTCTGTTTCGATTTGATGATTCTAGCAAAATGTAATTTTTCATTCCATCTTTATTCTATAAAACGAAAGAATTATACCTGCTACTCCAAATGCTATAGCGACATAAATCATCATATAAATTACGTCAATATCTTTTTTTAGAGAATCGATTTTATCTAATGATTCCGCAATTAATGATTTTGTAGAATTTATTTCGTTATTTGAATCTTTTATCTGTTTAGAAAGATCGTTAATCAATGGCCCCATTTGTTTTGCTATATTTTCTGTAGATTGGTCACCAGCCTCTGAGGTTAAAGGAAAAGATATCTTATTGGTGTTTTCAACATCTTCTATTTCAATGTTTGTTGTAATATTTTGATTATTTATTTTTCCATTA
The DNA here is from genome assembly GCA_042138015.1 of Nitrososphaeraceae archaeon. Lineage (GTDB taxonomy): Archaea > Thermoproteota > Nitrososphaeria > Nitrososphaerales > Nitrososphaeraceae > TH1177. Next base: position 39,185 of record JBHIVA010000014.1, read on the forward strand.
ATTGACAGAGTGTAGGATCCCAATTCTGTTGGAATAATATCAGAAAGATACACACCAGGTGATTCTTCTGAAGGAACAAAACTTAATTCTTTTGAAACTCCTCCGTATGTCACAGAGGTAGAGACATCCTTTAATGCATTTCTAACTGGATTTTCTTCTTCACTTACTGAAAGTAATACTTGATTTAAAAGATCTTTCATAGGAGGTTCATTTACCCAACCTGCTTCAATTGTAATATTTCCAATTTTAACTTCTTTATGAGCTGATACAACGTTCAGATTGAAATATAGTAGTATCATCAAGATAGGAATAACAAGCATTAGGATTCTCATAGCGATGTACTCGATTTTACTATATTTTAAGTATTAAAAAAATAGGGTAAAAATCTTGTTAAAGTAAAAAAGGATCTAATATTAATTTAATTTATAATAATCGCATAATAAACTCAAAAATTAGACCTGATCGTATAAATGAATAATTGATAGAATTTACAGGTATTAGATGAAATGAAAATTTTTTGTAGTTCTACATCTAATCCTTTCCACTGAGATCTAGTATATTTCTGAAATAAAATATAATTTATTACAAGAATCTTATCTAATATCTAACTTTTTGAAATCGGATTTGAATTCATTATCGAAAAATGTCTACCAGTGTACCATAAATTATATAGTTCGATTTGATTAATAATTAAAGTCAATGCTTCCCATTAAATCATTAACGTTGCATATTTCATTCAAATTTATACTCATAATTGTATTAGCTATTGGCATAGCACATTTTATTCAAAATGTTGAGGCTCATCCTGTAGTTATAAATTCTATTCCGAAACAATTTCAGTCTGTTGAAACAGCACCAAAAGATGTAACAGTTTTTTTTAGTGAACCTATAGTTCTAAAATTTAGTGAAATTATTGTTCTTGACTCTGAAGGAAATCCCGTGCAAGAAGGAGACGCTTCAAATCTAGATGGCGATCCATCTACTATAACTATTCCTCTTAAAAAAGAGATTCAAACAGGCACATATACAATTGTGACGAAAGTTCTTTCTGCTGTAGATGGACATGTAGTAGATAACTCTGTTATTTTTAACATTGGAGACGCAGGAAGTGCTACGGATCTCCAAAAAGTTGCTGCTGAAGATAAAGATATACTAAAGTTGTTATCACTTGAAAATTCCTTTTCTAGAATTCCAGGATACATTGGTCAAATAATACTAATAGGAAGTATTTTTACCTTTTTGTGGATACGAAAACCTTTTTTAAGATTTAACTGGTTAATTGATAGTGTTGAAACATATGCTATTGATATTAGGAAAAATTTACTGAGGTTAGGTATATTTTCAACATTACTCATTTTAGCGTCTATTATTGTCATGGTCATAGTTCAAGCTTCATCAATTAACGGAACTGTTTCTGACGTATTTAGTACAGAATTTGGAAATATGGTTTTAATACGATTAGTGTTGTCTATAGCACTTTTATCTATATTAATAAGCCTCTATCGCAAAGCAAAGTCATCTCCTCTAAGAACTAGGAATGCAATCATAATTCTTGCTACAGGATTAGCTATATTGTTAACAAATAGTTTAATATCCCATGCAGCTGCATTAGAAAATAATCTTATCCCTATATTTTTAGATTACTTTCATGGGTTTGCTGCTTCCATCTGGATCGGTGGATTGATATTTTTATCATTTGTATTGGTCCCAAAACTTTTGAAGGTTACACCAGAAATTCTGAAAATTAAGTTGGCTTCTATCATAATCCCCAGATTCTCATCTATTATTTTACCAATATTAGGGAGTTTAAGTCTTACCGGCCCTACATTACTATGGTCCATAGAAAATGATTTTTCATTAGCGTTCTCGTCATTATATGGAAATATACTTGTTATAAAACTAACATTAGCTGTAATTATGATTATACTTGGTGCATATCATCAATTCATAACCCAAAAAAAGATACAAAATCCCCTTCTAAAAGAGATTGGAGATACGCAAATTGGAAATTATACAGAAGTTGGTAATACACAGCTGGTTTCTACCAGTTTATCTGTGTTGAATAAATTTAAAAATAGTATAAGGATAGAATCATTTATTGGTATTGCTCTTTTGTTAATAGTTTCATTAATGACTAATATGGTTTTACCTTCAGGAGAATTTCCAGATAGAGACAACGAAAATAATATTTTTACTGGTAGTGGCTTAATAGGGATGGATTACGATAGAAGAAACGACGAAAATCAAAATGTATATTCTACAACACTTTTTTCAAATGATCAAAAAATTGAAGTTGAATTAGAGCCATTGAGATTAGGTCAAAACAATATTGTTGTTACTTTTACAGATAGTAATGGATCTCAGATCCGAAGTATAGATAATGCTTCATTAAAAATATCTCAAACAGAAAAAGGAATTGGTCCAATTCTAATCGAAATGAATAAAGATTCTGAGTCTAAATTCTCTGCTTCAGTTCCTATTAGTACCCTCGGTTTATGGCTTTTTGAATTACAGGGAAAAACTTCTGAACCAAACATTCCTAATACAGTATCATCCTTTAGTATTGACATACGACCTAGAATATCAGATTTTAATTTTAACATAACAGAATATAAATTTCCAGAACAAAGTTTACCCTTATATCCAGTGTATCACTCCCAAAGTAACTCAATTTGGATTGGTGACACATCTCCAGGTAGTGGAAGATTGTGGGAGTTTAGTTTAGAGAATAAGAATTATACTATGCATAAAATAGATAGTATAAATCTCATAACTTTGTCTGTTTTCGATCTACAAAATCCTAATGTATTGTGGTTAGTTGATCCAACTTTGAATATCCTTGGAAAATATAACATTGGTACTGAAGAATTTAATCAATATCAAATACCGGTAGAAGGAATAGTTTCAGGTCTAACAGTGGATGATAAGGAAAATGTATGGATTACAAACATGCAAGATAATTCGATCATTAAATTTGGTTCCGTTAATAACGAATTTGAATCATTCAATATACCTACTGCAAATTCCAATCCACTTGGATTAGCTTTTGATAAAAAAAGTAATAATGTATGGTTTATAGAGTCAATAGGAAAGATTGGTAAAATAGATTTGGAAACAAAAGTAATTACTGAGTATCCTGGAGAAAATGATACAGTTAATGATAATATCATGGTTGAACCTACATTTTTATTATTGGATCCTGATACTTCCAATATTTTTATAAGTGACCATGGAAATAATAAAATATTCCAATTTAATCAATTTACTGAAACTTTTAAAGAGTTCGCTTTAGCTGATCCTGAGGGATTGGCGTTTGGAATGACTTTTGATCAGTATAATAATATATGGATAGCTGAACATGTAGTAGATACACTAGCTTTACTAGATCCAATTGATGGAGAAACATTTAATGTAAATATTCCAACTAAAGGTTCATTTATTCAATATATTATATCAGACTCAAATGGAGAGGTTTGGTTCGCTGAACAAAGGGGAAATGCATTAGGAAAGGTTTCCATGACTTTTAATCCTTCCATTGTACAGACAAATGTGGCATCACAGACTACCACGACAGAAAAAATTGATAACAATAACCAGACTAATTTTTTGGCCGATACTAACATCTTGGAGGATATAGAATTCCATAATGTATTTGGTCCTATAATGATAATTGGAGTTTTAGGTGCGACAGTGCTATATGTATTAAATGATCGACAAGTTAGATTTAATTTATTGGATATGGAAAATTATAAACCCATTAAAAGAAAATTTAAAAAAAATAAAAATAAAAACTGACTAATTGGAAGTTTGATATAACGAATTATTGTTTATCTTGATTGATAGATTTATGGATCATGTATTATTTTTTTATATATTAATATGAGGTTAGTTCAAAAAAAGATAAACTAGTTAAAGGTTAAAATATATTTAAAATATGTTTAATATAGAAAATATCTTTTCAACAAACATGTTTTGATGGTTATTATACAAAGTTTAGGAGAATTACTACCTTGAAACTTTATATGTCCAATTCATTAGGTTAGATTGAAAAAATCAAATGCAGATTCCAAAAGACCTTTCTTGGGTTCTCTTACTGAAAGATCAAATTTGGCCATCAAAGGATTTGTTGAATATTTTGGATCATCAGCAATTTTAGTGAGCAAAAATATTTCATATTCGCTACTGTTAGTGAATGTATGATCGATAAAAATATCGCCTATTGGATAAAATTTATACGGAATTTGATGTACAATTGAACCTAGATTTTTATCTTTTATTATGATCGAAGCAAACAACCCATAAACATCGATATCATCTTTTTTAACATTGAAATTCAATTTGGCAGGATCTTCATTAGGGATAGGTTCCTTTGGATAGGGTAGAAATAGCATTTTATAATTTTTAATTTTTTTTACACTTACGTTCGGAGCATCTTCAAGTATGTAAGCAAATACAGAACTATACGATATGATTACAATTAAAGATGCGAGTGTTAACACAAACATTGAATAAATATAATTACTCTTCAAAGTTACATCATTACTACTATACTCTATTCATGTCCTACTGAATTTATTGTGAAATTCATTTGAAACTCATCAGAACTACCTCTATGAGATACTAAACCCGATCCTGTAAATTCTACCTCTCCTTGAGTCAAATTAGACAACAATTTATCAGTGGTATAATAGGTTTCATTTATATTCCATTCATTTGAAGCGCTATTATTTGATGTAGATTTATAGGCAATTATGTCTACAGGTGGAGTAGCAGTAAAGTTCACAGTACCAGTAAATATTTTGTCACCAGTTATATTGACTAAATTTACTATTTGGTGTGATTCATGACCTATTGCATTATGAAATGTAGAAACTTTATTTAGTATTGATTTCGAAATATCTATGTCATCGACATCTTCAACAGAATCAACAGTGATAAAATTTATAACAGAGGTTAAAAACATTAAGGTTATTGCAATCGTATATAAATGGAATTTCATTCAAAAATTTTATACAAATTCTTTATTTTAAATTATTGGAACACTCATAGAATCATAATAGAATATTATATAACAAAATACTTTATCTAAAGTACTATAATAGAAAGAATATAACAGAATAATAATTTTTATAATGCAATATTAATAATGGATACAGACTGATTCATTATAATGAAGATTATGGTTGATTTGTTTAAAATATTGTTGTTATCTTTCTCCTTTGGTATAATTTCTATTCAATTTTCTCCAATATATTCTCATGTAATCGAATTAGAACAATATATTTTCAATAGAGGTGAAGAAGATGTTAATCCTATATCTAATTACATAGATAAAAATGAAGAAAGTAAAAATAATAAAATTCAGTATCAAATCATAGAAGAAGGGAATAATGAAGAAAAACAAATAAATGATTTAAATGAGAATAATGAACTCGGAAAAAATTATATTCATAATTTTTTTACGAATGGCACATTTATTTCTAGCTGGGGAACTAAAGGAGAAGAAGAAGGAAAATTCTTGCATCCTCATGGAATAGCAGTAGATTCAAAAGGGAATGTTTTTGTAACAGATGAAGAGAAAAGCAATGTTCAAAAATTTGATAAGAATGGGTCCTTTATTTTAAGCTGGGGAGAATCTGGAAAAGGACCAAATGATGAATTTGGGAAAAGAATAGAGGATGTTAATGTTGATCATAATGGTAACGTATTTGTAGTGGATTATAGTAATGAAAAAATTATGAAGTTTGATCCCAATGGCACATTTATTACTAGTTGGGGGTCTGAAGGAGATAAGGCTGGAGAATTTGATAGAGCATGGGGAATAGCCTTTGATTCAGAGAATAATGTTCATACAAGTGAAAGATGGGGATTGCGTATTCAAAAGTTTGACAATGATGGAAATTTTATTAAAATGTTCGGTAAAGAAGGTTCAGATGATGGTGAGTTTAAACATCTTCATGCTATCGCTATAGATTCTAATGACAATATTTATGCAAATGATGAAGAAAATGGGAACATACAAAAATTTAATAAAGATGGAAAATTCCTTAAAAGTTGGGGCAACGTTGGAAAAGGAGAAGGTGAGTTTGATGAACCTCATGGAATGGCTATTGACTCTAAAGATAATTTATATGTAGTAGATACTCAGAATAACAGAATCCAAGTCTTTTCACCTGATGGTAAATACATAAA
>JBHIVA010000015.1:0-44265 GCA_042138015.1 Nitrososphaeraceae archaeon
ATTATTATTACAGGATATTTATAAAATATTTTCATCATTCCACATCTAATTATAAATTAAAAGTATATTCTTAGTGTTAGAATTTTAAACTGCCCTATTTCCATCTGTAAAGAATGCCCTTGGATTATTTCTAAAGGTTTTATACTTTTTCCATTAAAATCTATAGATTCTGCAGATTTGATTTTCAAAGGTAATTGCATTCTTACATTAGTTTTTATACCCTCTGTTTCATACACCCTAATGATTATAGATTTTTTATCTTCATTTAGTTTCATCGTACTCAAGATTACATTTTTTTTATCCAAACTAAAAAAAGATTTAGAAGGGGGTAACTCTTGATGTTCTTTCAAAGTCTTAGTACTGTTATTAGTTAGATTGTTACCGTTTCTTTTAATCTGAAATGTAAGTAAGGGCATATTGATTTCCATACCATGTCTATAAATATTGTCTTTTCTCCAGTCATTATCATGTGGTAGAATGGAATATCTAAAAGTATATGGTTTCATTTCTGAAGCATCAGGGGTTGGAATACAAGGTCCCATTAACCCATCTGCTGACAATAATACAATACTTCTTAATAGAGTAATATACATGGTATTATCTCTTATCTCATGGGAAGGCATTCCATGATGCAACAAACTAACTCCAATTCTTTTCTTTAGATTATTTTTTTCAGATGCATAATCAATCCATTCAAAGGAAGGGAAAACTCCAGAAGGTTTTTCGAACCAGTTAGGTTCATTTCTCTTATAATAAAGATTAGTATTTCTTTTAACTGCACCAAATTGTGTTCCACACCAATAGCTTTTAGATTTTACCGAAGTATCAAATTTGATTCTAAGTCTCGAGTTAGGATGCTTATGGTGAATATGTGTTATAAAATCCACTCTATTTAGATCCTTATATATTATTATTTCTTTTTCTATATCTATAAAATCATGTCTAAATAATACTGGTTTTAATTTTTCGGTAAATCTATATGGCCATCTTAACGCATAATACTTACTTTTGAATTTTATATGAGTCTTTAATTTACCAATTACAACATCATATTTTTCTGGATTGAATATTCCATACTTAATACCTTCTCCTGATTCGGACTTTACTAACGAAAGATTCTCCCTATGATAATACAAATCTCCAATTTCTTCTTCTAAACATATTTCGTTACCAGTTAAATATGATATTTTATTATTATTTTTATCCATTTTTGTAATCGAGATTATCGCATTTTCTCTATTAACTTCTATTTCATATTCTTTATTATTAAAATTTGTATCACGAGTTATAATTGTTTCAATATTCATCCTATCTGATTTAACAATTTCCAGTGTCTTATAACCTAAAGAAGGAACAGTGATAATAAATCCAATCTTTATTTTCTTTATAGAATTGTCTGGGTATAGAGAATAATCTAGAATTTCGATTTCTACTCTCTGATTATTATGGATTAGCCCAGAAATTCCCATAACCTTATTTTCATCAAATTCTAGAGTTAGTTCTGTCCAATTAGTTACATCCCATGACAGCGGATTAAAAATAAAAATATCACTTTTATTTCCAGTTCTATGAGATATTTTTTTTATGTACTCTTGAATGGAACTTCCTATACTTTTCTTTGCATTATCAAATATCTCTTTTATTTCCTTGTAGACCTCATCAACACCAGTTCCTGGTAAAACATCATGCATTGCAATAAAGAGCATCTCTTTCCAGTGCTTAGAAAGTAAATCAGAAATATTCTCATCGTGTATATTTAATAACCAGGTAATTGTATCCAATCTTTCAAGGAGCAATAGACTATTCTCAAATTCTTTTGCTTCTTGTTTTATCCACATTCTAGTGGAAGTACAATCAGGATATACCGCAGAAAATTTACCTGAATACATTTCCCCTTTTCTATTTTTAAAATTTATATTTTGTTTTTCTAATTCCCTAAAAAACTGGAGTGGAGTAGAGATTGACATTTTATGTCTCTTTGCATAATTTCCATTTTTATCAATTGACTTTTCATTCCATTCATTAACCGCTTGTATTAGCTCTGGCTGAGGGGGAGTCGAGCCACTTCCTGATAACATTAGAATCTGATTAGAAGAAGAATGTGTTTTTAATTTTCTGTAAGCTTTATCCAACTCATTTAAAAATAACCCGGCACGATATCCTAGTGGCATCCAATGTGTTAAAATTCGGGATCCATCTATACCTTCCCAATAAAATTCAGAAGGAACAGCTCTATCTAAACCTCTTCGAAAAATACAATATTTATATCCTGCATTTTTTAAAATTTGTGGCCACTGTGCATTAAATCCAAATTCATCTGCTCCATAAGCTAGAGTTACATCATGATTTAATTTTTCCTTTAAAAATTTTTTCCCTTCAGTAATTTCTCTAATAAGTACTTCACCATTAGGAACCATCGTATCAGCTAGTAAATATTGACCTCCTGCAATTTCTATTTTATTTTCTTTAATCAGATCACTTATTTCTGAAAATAAATGAGGATAATCCTTTTCAATTTTTTCTAATAAATAAGTTTGTTCGATCATAAATCTGTACTCAGACTTTTTGATAAGGTCTATAGCCTGTTTTAAAATTACCTCAATATTCACAAAATAGTAGTCTTGTCTATTTAAAATCCAAACAGCATCGTAATGCATATGTGGAACGACATGAATGGTAGGTTCACTCATTTTTAATTCCTCTCTAAAACATAATTTAAAATGACTTCTTTCCAGCCTTCCTGTGCTATTCCTTTAACTCTTTTCAGATTACTAATATCCATACGAGCATAGCCTTTGAAAATATTCCTTACCAGAAAAGCTTGATCTACATTTTCGAACATTGAAACATCATTTAAGGCGTCACCTATAGCTATCACTTCAACCTTTTCATTTTCACATTTTTTATAAAACAGGTTTTTCAATATTGAGACTGCTGAACCTTTGTTATGGAATGCTGAAACCGTAAAATATCTAGTACCCTGTACCATCATCAAGTTTTTATCCTTCAACTTCCGTTCCAACTCGATTCTGTTATCTTCATGTATCTCAATGATCGTTTCACTATATTCTCGTGATGCCATTAATTTGGCATCTTCTATCGAAATTCCTACTTTATCAGCCAATTCTTCAATCGAAAAATCTGAAACTGTCTTAAATCTGATTTGAAAATTGTTACGTATATCATTAAGTATCTCTACTATTTTCTCGTAAGATTTTCCCAATACAATCCCCAAATTTCCATTCATCTCCTTAGTATCTAAACCCAAATTCTCAAAATCAAGATCAAAATAACTTTTTGAGAATATTATAGCACCACCATTTTCTACGATATATGGATCATCTATTTCTAGATCTTTTCTTATTTTTTCTTGTTCTATTCTTGTCTTAGTTGAACAAAGAATTAACGGAATTTGATTCTTTTTAAGCATCATTATAAATTTTTTGATATCACCATAACCATCAGAATGAATCATTTCTCCATTGTTTCTAACATATGATTGTACAAGCGTATTATCAATATCCGAAAAAATCAAGTATTTTGTCATGTCTTTTTACTCTTCTCTTTAAGAAAACTAACTTATACTTTAACGTAAGAACTTACATAAGAATTTTACATATCAAGGATAGATCTGTCTCCCAGTAGTTTTGTCGATAATTTTGATAGCTTTTGTAGGACAGGTCTGAGCAGCATCAAAGATATCTTTAAAGTCATTTCCTGATTCAGAGATAACCTTCGCCTTGGGATTGATGATCCTATTTGTCTCAATACGGAATACGTTTGGAGCAAGAATTTCACAACTCCCAAAAGCCATACATAAGGAATCTTCTATAAGAATTTTAAACCTTGATTTATTCGTCTGCTCTTTGAATTTAATAAAAGAATCATTTACCTTTTTATTTATGTTTATCTGTGTATCTGCATAAGAAATATTTGTATCAAAATCATGGGCAATTTCTTTATTCTGAACTTCTAAACATATTTTATCATATTGCTTCCTTTTAATACTATCAGATAAAACTTCAAAAGCGATGTTGATCTTTTTAATCATTTCCAAGTTATTCATTTTGTCTAAATTCTTATCTGGATGATACTTTTTAACTAATTTCCTATACGCTTTCTTTATTTCTATGGTATCTGAATCGACAGTTAGTCCAAGAATACCGTAATATCCATGAATATCCAATTATTAACTACATTGTTTTCCGAGTTTATTTCTTTTTGCATGTTTAATCAGACATTCCTAATAAAAAAAATCTATTTCTTTTCATTTAATTTCTTTTTATTTCTAATTTTTTGCTACGATCACTTAACACTATTTTGTATTATAAATTAATTGTGAGCTTAAATTAAGTAATTCTGTATTTTCCAAAAAATAACATTCTTGATTCTTTAATGTCTTGGCCAATCTAACCACATACGATTGAATTAACATAGTAGAAAACAATAATATCTTAATATCGTTATGATCCGGAATTTCCACCACAATGGCATTTAATTTTCTTTTTTTTAGCAATCTGATTAATTTTTTTACTTTATCGTTGATACTATGCTTCGGTGATGAAAATACCAATACTAAATCATCTTCAGTAATCTCAAATAGAGGTGCATGACAAAAATTCTCTAAGGAATAGGCAAAAGATTTCCATCCAAATACTTCATTTATTTTTAATGATCCATATATCGAGATGGGAAATAAAATAGAATTTCCTAAAAAGATAATAGACCCTCTTCCAGGTGAGCGCAAGAGATTCTCAGTTTTAGAAACTAAAACTTTTGCTTTTCTCTTAGATTTTTCATATATAGAACTTAGATTGTCTACTTTAACATACTTTCCCACTATATTTGCACAAGTTAACATACTTATTACAAAACTCAAAGTTCCTGCAGTAGTTACTCCAATATTTTTATAATCTAGATATACCACATCATCACAATTTTTTGCCAATTGACTAGTCAGATTGTTTGTGACCGCAATTAATTTATTAGAATATTTTTTAATTTTTCGTGCTACCAAAATATTTTCTTGTGTTTTTCCAGAAATCGAAATTATAAAAACCGTTTTCCCTGAACTGATAGAAGGATTTATCAACATGTCTGCAGGATCAATACATCTCGCATTAAAATTAGTTAGATAACTACAAATCAGCCCAACTACATAGGAATCGCCCGAACCTACGAAAATACAATTATGAACACTTTCAATTCGAGCAAGTCTCTTAATTTTTGGAATTTCCAGGATTTGACGATTAATTTCGCTTTCCATAGCTTCTATCGAATTCATTTTTCTTTTTTGATTCATGAAATTATTTAAAGAATTCTTGAAAACCTTACTACGTATACAAACCATGGATATTTTATTAATCACTTTTAATAAAAAATATGTAATTAATCTTTATGAGGTCATTTGGATCATGAAATATACACTTGTTAGAGTAAATAATATAAAATGAATCTTAAGATGTATTCCATATAATGTCCTAATGTATTAACCGTATTTAGTAAGGGCAATGTCTAGAGTTTAAGACTTCGCTAATAGAAATTTTCTTCTTAAATCATCAAAAAATCCGTAAGCTTAGAATATATGCTTTTATATCTAACAATTGAGGTTAGCATTAATTATTGAAATTACAGAATAAGGTTGCAATAGTTACCGGTGCAAGCGGAACTGTCGGTAAGGATATTAGTAGAAAACTTGTTTCAGAGGGATGCAAAGTTGTTCTTGTAGGAAAAAATAGTAGAAAATTAAATAAATTGGTTCAAGAATTGGGAAAAAAAGATAATCTTCTACCTTTACCTTCAGACATTACGAAGGAAGGAGATGTACTAAATATTGTAGAGCAAACTACAAATATTTTTAATACAATAGATATTTTGGTTAATAATGCTGGTATAATAAATGATCCAGAACCTTTCCACCTCACCAATCAAGATGAATGGATGAACTTGATCGAGGTTAATCTCGTGGGTACCTTACATATGACAAAAGCAGTCTTACCAATAATGATGGAAAATAAGAATGGAAACATTGTAAATATTTCCTCTACATTAGGAACAAAAGCAATCCCAGGAGTACCCCTTTCAATTTATGGTCTTACAAAAGGAGGACTAATATCCTTCACAAAACACGTCTCTGTAGAGTATGGTCAGTATGGAATAAGATGTAATTGCATTGTTCCATCAGCTATTAGATCACCTTATCTCGAACCTTATTTGAGTGATGAAAACGCAAGGAAAACATTGGAATCTTCATTTCCACTTGGAAAAATTGGCGATCCAATCGATGTCTCTAATGCCGTGCTTTATCTATGTTCCAATGATTCTAAATGGGTTACTGGAACAGAACTTAATGTAGATGGTGGTATGTCCGCTAAATAAAGATTTACTAATAGTATTAGTAATAACAAAAGTATCTTTCTCTTGGAAAATATTTATTTAAGCATGAATATAATAAATTTAGAAATAATTTTTCTAATTATTTTAAATTAACGATATAACATTAGAACTACGTCTTGTTACAAATATGAAGGTCATTAGGTTTTTACTTAATGATAGAATTAAAACAATATAGTAAAAGTAAATCCAGATGAAAGAAAAAAAGTGATGTATGAAAATAATAGCAAATATCTATTTATGCCTTTTTTAAAGAAAAATAACTGGCTTTGTTGTCGATTTCAACACTTTTTTTGCTACACTCCCAATTTCTTGCTCTGTTTGACCCAGACCCTTTGAACCCATCACAATCAGATCTACATCTAATTTTTCTGCAAGGTCTATTATTTTGTTTCCAGGATCACCTAACTTTACAATTCTCTCGCAGTTGTATTTATTATTAATAACAATACTTTTTAATATTTTTCTCCCATTATGTTCCATCTGTTCGATCAATTCTGAATCAAGTATTTCTTCATCCTGTTCAATCCATTCGATTATATGAACCATAAAAATTTTTAGATTAGCATTATTTTCAAATAAGTATTCAAGATATTTTAAAGATTTAATGGATTTGTATGATCCATCTATTGCAACAAGAATTTTTTTAAGATCTTTATAATTTTCTATATTTCTTGTTTCGTCTCTATCGGAATTAATAGGAGATATGCGTTGGTTTTGAGATGTTGTTACCTTCCTCATAACTTCTATTATTCCTCCCCTTGATTCTATTATAGGTAACATAATCATTGTAATTGCAGATCCAGATGCCCATATTATTGCAATATATATCCATAAAGTAAATACATTTAAAGAAAACACATATCCAGAGATATAGAGAGGAAGTGGCCATACAATAACTAATGAAAAAGTAAAGAATATTGCAAATTTATAGGTAAATCTAGCATTTATTTTTAAAAATCTTTCATCATTATCTTGTTCAATAATCTCTCTAATTTTCTGGTCGGTAACAAAAATTTTTTGTTTCATGATATTGAAATTGAAATTTTCTGGTTTCAATAGGCTTATTATTATAGAAATTATACCACCTGAGCTTATGGATACAATATTACCAAATAAAAGTGGCATGTATTCCTTAGTTGATTCAATTGAAATATCTCCATAAAATGTATAAGCAATAACTAACCAAGTAGTAATTCCAAAAACTAAACCTAACAGAGAACCAGTAATTATTGCATTTTTATTTGTTTTCTTCCAAATCAATGCTATTGTTAAGGGAATTACCGAAGGTCCAATTATAATACCCATAGTTAGGTACATATATCCAAGACTGATTCCGAGAGGGAATAGAAGTGATGCCAGTATTCCAATACCTATACCAAATCCTATAATAGCCAACCTAGATATGCGAATTAGCTCACGCCCTGAAGCTGAGGGTTTAATATATGATCTGTAGATATCATATGTAGTTAATGATGATGCTGCTATCAGTTGAGCTGATCCAGCAGAAGTTACTGCAGTAAAGACTGCAGTCAATATCAAGATCGCACCTATATCCCCTAATAATTCAGATGCAGCTGATGGTGCCACCAATCCATAATTAACCTCTTGAGGGGTTAAAGAAAGTCCCATGGAAATAGCAGCTAGTCCCAAAGAGGTAGCCAAAGTAAAGGGAATAGAGAACCATACCAGTCCGCCTATCAGAAAACCACGAATAGCTGATTTTGGCCTGGAGGCAATTGCTCTCTGCCAATACGCTTGATCGGTAAACACACTACCGAAATTTCCAACGATATTTATGATACCAAAACTTAATGCTCCTATTGATGCCAAAGTTAGGAAAGACCCATGTGAATTCCCTTCAACAGGATCGATCAATGCAATATTTGTTAATTTATTATACATTCCTTCAATTCCATCAATTTGTGGATTGATAAAATATATTGCAACCACAAATATCAATACTATACAAAAAATAAAAGCGGTATTAAGGTAATCTGCAAAAAAAGTAGCTTTTAGTCCTCCAAAAATAGTATAAATAATTACTCCTATCGGAATCAAAAGTGCTGCAATAGTGATATTAACTCCTGTTAAGGCATTAACTACAGCTGCTCCCCCAAGAATCAACATTGTAGTTATTATTATATTTGTGATTAACCCAAAAAAAAGAAATACTTTGTGAGCTTTGAATCCAAACCTTGCAGAAATTATTTCAGGAAATGTGTGAGATGAAGGCGCTTTTCTTTTTAATTCTATAACTAGAATAGCAAAGAGAACGACTTGTATACTCGCACCAGCCGCATACCAAAAAAGTCCTCCTATGCCAAATTCATATGTTACTGTAGAAGATTGAAGTAATGTAGCAGCCCACGTCCATGCTGAAACAACTGATGATGCAATTAATCCCGATTTAACATTCCTACCAGCAGTTGAAAACCATTCAAAAGTCTTTCGAGTCCCAAGCCATTTTGTCTCGGCTTTAACCAACGTCATTACTATCAGTGCCATGGCTATTCCAATGCCAAGTAAGATGAAATAACCAAATTCTTGGGACAGGATAGCCTGCAACATCTGTAAATATATATTGAGTTATTTAAGATTAGATTTTTAGAAAATTAATCTAAATACAATAAAGGTAATTTAATATAAAAATATCTAAAAAATATTGGCCTATTAAAATTAAAATAATCCCATTTATATTAAATCAATACCTCCTTGATAGCAGTAGATAAAATTGATGAAATAATACTTTCCGCTTTAACTAGAGATGCCAAACAAGACATCCGAGAAATCTGGGAGTTTTTAAGAGATCACGGCTATAATATAACAGAAACAGAAATTGAATCAAGAGTCGGACGTTTAGAAGATGACAAGATTATAACAAGATACACAATTTCTATTGATACTAAAAAAATTAATTGTCGTATCATTAGATTTATTCTAGTTAAATTTAGAACTTCTCAACATTTACCTAGTCGTATGGATGGTTTAAAGAAGTATCTTTCCGATGCCCCTTTTGTGTTGTATTCAGGAAAGACTCGTGGTGGTTATGATTGGATCTGGATCCAGGCATTTTTAACGGAAGAAATGGCAGATGAAGAAATGGACATTTATAGAAATCTATTCGGAGATATAATTCAAACTTATGAAGTATACGATTTTATTCCTACTAAGGATTTATCTCTTCAAGCATTATGTTATACTAATAAGGAATATAAATGTTTTTTAGAAGAGTGGTTCCCTCCATTCTTGAGTAGATAAAAAAGAAAAAAATTTTGTGACTTTATTTTACTTTTATTGTTCTCTTACTATGGTTTTTGAACCTTATTGTTTCATCTATCAAACTATGAATTTTTAATCTTATTTCCATCAAAAAATTTATAAGTTCTGTTCTTTGTTCCGGTTCAATTGAAATTTCAGCTTCTTCTATAAGGTTATCTATTCTTGCCAAGCTTACCTTTAAAGAAAGAGAAGCTTTTTTTGTGATCTTCAATGATTTAGAAAAGTATGTATTGTTTCCATTTTTTAGATTCATAATATCTTCATGTAGTTCCTCTTTCATTACTCTTTTGATTTCCCTTATATTTCTAACCGATATTTTATCTCTAATTATTTCTTCTACGATTTCTGGATGTCTATCTATAGATATAGATGAAAGTTCAATAGCCTTACTAACATTAAGAACGCTAGTTGAAACTTTATTCTTTATCTCTTCTGGTAATCTGAGTAATTGTATTCTGTGAGAAACGTATTCTTCACTTTTACCTATTTTTTTTGCAAGATCGCTTACTCCGCCCCATCCATAATCTATAACATATTTTCTAAAAGCTTCTGCTTCTTCAACAGGATCCATGGTCTTCCGTTGAATATTCTCTGTAAGCTGGATTTCGAATGCCTGTTTCTCAGACATTTCACGAATTTTACATGAAATAAATCGCCATCGAAGTGACCTACATGCCTGATATCTTCTGTGTCCTGCTACAATTTCAAAGCCATGAGTTAATGGTCTAATAATGATTGGTTGTAATAAACCGTGTTCCCTTATACTAGTTACCAAAGTGTCATCATCTTCAGAATATCTCTGAAATTTGTCTCTCACAGCTAAAGAAGAAGGCCGAATCATCTTCATTTCAATTTGCTCCACTATACTCGTATCGACAAATTCCACAATTATAGATTAGATTTTATCTTTATATTGTTTTTTATTATCTTCATTTAAAAATGGTAAAAAATTTATAGATTTTAGAAAAAAAACTAATTTCTTCTACAAATATTCAGTTTTTATAATATTTTGAATTTTCTTAATGTTCATGCCTGTGTTCATCCACATGAATATGGGAATGCGAATGTTTTTTATCACCATGGTAATGCATATGATGTAGTCTTTGAAGATAAACATATAAAATCGAGATCCCAAAAATAGCTGCACCAAATAAAACGATAGTAGCTCCTGAAGGAGAGTCTATATAGAAACTTGTATACATTCCTAAAAATGCTGTGATAGTACCTATCATACTAGATAATAGCAACATCTTAAAGAAATTATTAGTCAACAGTCTAGCAGAAGCGGCAGGAGCTATAATTGCTACTGCAAGAAGTGTAACGCCGATGGAATTCATGGCCGATATTACAACTGCAGCGAGTACAAGCGAAAATATAATATCAATTCGATCAGTTTTAATACCATATACCTTTGCAGTATCTGCATCAAAAATAGTAAAAACTAATCTTTTTTGATAAAAAAATAAAAAAATAATTGTACATATTGATACTATCAAAATAATAAAAAAATCAAAGTCAGTTATAGATAATATGTTTCCAAATAACAATGCTTCAAAATTTTTTATTGGACTATGACCTGTATTCATTAACAAAACTCCTGCTGCAAACCCAGCAGTTGTCACGATTCCTATTACTGCATCTGCTTTAATCTTATATCTTTTGTTTATTTCTGTAATTAATATCGCTGAAAAAAATCCCCAAATTGATGCTCCTATGTAGAAATTTATTCCAATTATTGAGCTACCTACAGCTCCTCCAAAAACAGCATGAGATAAACCATGTCCTATGTAACTCATTCCTCGTAGAACGACGTATACACCTAACAATCCACAAATTGCTCCTAATATTAGGGACACAATTATTCCACGAGTAAAAAATTCATACTCAAAAGGAAGGAGAAAGTCCATTTAGATTTTCATACCTTAGTTTTAATCACTCCTTAATCCATAGGTTTTATGTAGAATACTTTCAGACAGAATTTTATTTGGATTTCCTTGAGAAATTATTTCTTTGTTTAAGCAAATTACCCACGGTAATTTCTTTGCGACCCCATCAATATCATGTGTAGTAATTATAATAGTAATCCCTTTACTATTTAGCTGTATTAATTTTTGAACAATATTTTCTCTTGATATATGATCTAATCCTGAAGTGGGTTCATCAAGAATCAATATATCCGGATGGTTTATTAAAGCTCTAGCCAAGAATACACGTTTCTGTTCTCCCCCTGATAATTCTCTTATTTGTCTATTGTGATATTCACCTATTTCTAACTCATCCAGAAGTAGTCTTATCTTAGATTTTGTTTTTCTATTTATCCATGGAACAAATCCAGAGTTATTCCATATACCCATCGAAACTAATTCTATCACTGTTATCGGAAAATCCCATTCAACACTTTCAACCTGCGGTGAATATCCTATCGAGGGAAATTTGTTATTGGAAGAATTATTAAATTTGTTTTCAAACGTTATACTTCCATTCCAAGGTTTGACTAATCCTAGTATTAACTTTAATAATGTAGTCTTTCCTGCTCCGCTGGGACCTAGTAGACCAATAAATAATCCCCTTGGGATATTTAAGGAAACTCCATCAATTATAGGATCATGATATTTATACCCAAATGAGAGATTTCTTATTTCTATAATGTTTGCAGTCGAAGGGTTATTGTCAACCATATTTTAAATTATATTTTTTAGCCTTAAATTAGTAGAATAACATTTCAACTCTGTCAATTCTTTTATATCAAGGTCTGATATTAGTCAACTGATCGATTTTTCCACCAAGTGGTATTATCATATTTTTCATATTTTCTAACATCATTCCCACATACGAGTGATTAGGTTCTCCTTTCTCCCCTGGTAAATCATCGTCTCTGAGCGTTTCTACAATTGTGACGTTGGATTCTTTCGCTATCTGATCTATTATGTTAGTTGGGAAAACTTCTGATGCAAAAATTACTGGAATTTGCTCTATACGTATTTGATCAATAAGTCGAGCAACATCTTTGGGTGAAGGCTCCCCAAAATCAGAGGGTTGTAAAGAGCCAATTAAATTGATACCATATCTTGGTGCAAAATACGCCCAAGAATCATGATATGTAAATAATTTCCTGTTTTCCAATGGAATGGTGTTGACGGACATTTTAATTCCTTCATCCAAGTTTTTAAGTAAATTATTATAATTTTTTGAATTTGAAAGATAATATTCAGAATTTTCTGGGTTCATCTCAATCAACTTGTCTCTTATTAAATTCACAAAGTTCATAGTGTATTCTAAATTTAACCATAAGTGAGGATTAGGATCTCCTCTTTCCTTTGGAAAACTAAAATCAAATATCCAATCCTTTTCTGTAATAGTATTATCTGCTAGTTTAAGAATCTCAATTTGTGGATTTTTTGCTTTTAAACTGTCAGCAATTTTTTCTATACTCATTTCTAGATTAAGACCATTTATTATTACAAGGTTTGCTTGGCTTATTTTTATTGCATCAGAAGGAACTAATTCAAACGTATGCGAATTTACTCCTTCAGGCACTAACGGAAAAAGGTTAATCTTTTCTCCTCCGATATTTTTTACAATATCTGTTATTGGGGAAATAGAAGTTACCACATTCAGTTTTTCTCTTTCCTTATCTTGACTATAAACATCAGAGAAAGATTGGATATTCATAGTTAATCCTATTATTATAACAAAAAAAATTGGTAATTTCTTCATAGATTACACGATATCCAATTAAAGTATTAATATTTTTGTTAATAGTAATACTCTATTATATTATTTGAAATATACTAATAGAGAAGTATACTCATTCTAATTATCAAACAAAATAATGTGTATAAATATCTAAACACAATTTATACCCTAAAATCAAAATCCTGTTGTGCCAACATAATGCATCTTGATGCTTCTAATACCTCTATTTTCTGAAATCTCCTTTACAAAATTTTTGATTCTTTTTACCTTTCCCTTTACAATTATTGTTTCAAGACAATTATCGTCATTCAGATGTAAATGTGTATTAGTTATGATTATATCCTTATGTTCATGTTGACTTTGAATAGAATCTTTATCGTTTAAAAATAACTTGTTATTGTATAAAATTACAATGGTTCCTGCACCCTCTTGATCGTCATTCGTTTCCCATTCATTTCTATCTATAAATTCGTATAAAGCTGTTTGAATCGCTTTTGATCTATCAGAAAAACCTGAATTAATACTATATTTATCAAATCGATCAAGTAGAGAGGGAGGCAAAGAAATGCTTATCCTCTTAACATGCTCACTCTTTGTCTCCTTTTTTTTAATCAATTTTCTTAAATACTGCTATTTTATTGATAAACCTATCTTTAATTAAATTGAAGATAACATACGAGTAATTATTTTATTTAAATTATTTTTAACAAAAATAGATGTTATTTAACTCAAAGAAATTTTAAAGATATATTCGCGTTGATTAATAAACGAAATTAAATTTTAAATCATTAAAGGATACGTTGTGAAAATCCTAGTTGCATGGTAGTAGCTGATTATGTGTCTAACAACCCTGGATTGGACTTCTTTTACATACTATTCAATGGAATATCAGAAGTTCCTTTGTTTAGTTCTCCTATAACTGGTCTCTTGATCTTGATTGGAGTCTTCATTGCTTCAAGAAACGCCGGAATAATGATGGTCATTTCTGGATTAATAGGTGCGGGAATGGCAATAGCGCTAGGTGCTCCTTATGGCCTAGTTGCTTTTGGTCTGTTCGGTTATAACTCTATTTTAACTGGTATGGCATTTTGGTCAGGACCTTTTGTCAAATCTAATAAGGCTACATTCTTTATATCGATCTTTGGTGCAGCGGTTACAGCAGTAGTTTGGATGGCTATGGCCCACCTAATGGGAGATATGTTCATTCTTAATGGTTTATCAGAGTCATGGGCAATTCCTGGATTTACTTCGTCATTTATCTTTACTACATGGGCATTAATGTATGCAACAAAGAGATTTGGACATGACATATGGCCTGAACCGATTGAAGCAAAACCAGAAGAATTGATAAAAGGCAGTAGTAATCCACTTTTGGTACAAGAAGAAAATTTCAAATGGACTGCTGGAGAGTTTATCAAATCAACCTTTAAAGGAGTCTCTCAGGTTACATTCGTAGAAAACTGGAAAACAGGAGTATTCTGGGTAGCAGGACTTACCCTAGCATTTGAACTAGCACCTTTCATAACCGGAGTACAAGATAGACCTTGGTGGACAAATGCCTATACTGCGCAATGGAATGAATTCTCACCACTATATTTAGGAGGCTTGATGGCATTTGTAGGATCTGCTGTAGGAGCTGCAATGGCTATATTGACTAAATTACCCACAGCCGAAATACGTTCTGGGTTGCATGGATTCAACCAAGTCTTGGTAATGATAGCCCTGACAAGCTTTATACCTCTTACACCACAAGCTGTCATGATCGCGTTGCTTGCAACGGTATCTTGCAGTTTTGTAATGCCTGCCTTACAGAGATTCTTTGGAATGTGGGGATTACCAGCGTTAACTGGTCCGTTTGTTTTCACGACGTGGATGTTCTTGTTGGGAATATCTGGTTTCGAAAATATACCTGCAGGGATAGGATGGGCAAGACCTTAATTCTTAATAACCTCAACATTTCTTTTTTATTTACAAAAGTATGAATTTACAAGAATTTAATGAATTTTTAAAATATACAAATAATAAAAAACATGATTCTGATATACAAAAAGTCAAAAGTTTCATGGAATGGTGCAATAAAAATAATTATGAAGAAATTTTATTGCGATTAAGTTCAGAAGAACATGGGGGCCTAGGAAATAGTTCTATAGTAGATTTCACGACAAAAAGAATTATTACTACAAAAAGGAGTTTTTTGAATAGATTTCTTGATATAGGTTATGTGGCAGGTATGGGTCCTTTTCCATACATGATATTATCTAAAAAAAAACAACATTCAAAAATAAAGAATTCAGCAAATTTCGATTTAAAAAGAATCATAAATAATCCTAACTTGGAACTTTCTATAGACTATGATTTAGTTAAGGAGATTATTGTAAACCGCGGATCAAATGCTATCGTTAGAAATATGTTTGGATCATTTATTTCAAAAAATTACTTGAGTATTGTTACTACAACTGATACTTATCAATATATTTTACCGACTAAAAAAAATGGTGATTTTTTTAAAATGTCCCACTGGCTTAAAATTTTACCAGTGAAGGTTTCTATCAATTTGGCTTAGCCAAATGATTTTTGCCGACGTCGGCAAAAATCTACTAGTATAAATTACTTTTATATAAATTAATTCTTTGAAATTTAAAATATTTCAAATTCACTAATATGATAAGGTGAATTGGAAATATGATGTTAGTTCCACGTGAAGTGGATAAAATGATGATTTGGACAGCAGCACAAATTGCTGAAGGTAGAAAAAAAAGAGGAATAAAACTTAACCATCCCGAAACGGTTGCCTATATAGCAAATTATGTGGTAGAAGGTGCTCGAGAAGGAAAAAGTGTAGCTGATTTGATGAAATCTGCGAGAGAGATTTTAACAAGGAACGACGTAATGGAGGGTGTTCCAGATTTAATTCATACAGTTCAAGTTGAAGCTACTTTTCCCGATGGGACAAAGTTGGTTACTGTTCATGATCCAGTTCAATAGGAGTGAAAAAAATGAATAAAAAAATTAAAAAGAATGAAACAAAATTGAGTAAGGAGGGTTTTGCATAGAAATGATTCCAGGAGAATATGTATTGTCTTCTGAACCTGTGATGTGTAATCAAAAATATAAAACAGTAAAAATTACAGTAAAGAACACGGGAGATAGGGCATGTCAGATAGGTTCTCACACGCATTTTTTTGAAGTAAACAAAGCCCTTGATTTTCCTAGAGAAAAAGCATATGGATACAGGTTAAATATCCCTGCTGGCACTTCAATTAGATTTGAACCAGGTGATTCGAGAGAAGTTGAATTATGTGAGTTGGGTGGAAAACGAATTGTCTATGGATTCAATGGTCTAGTAATGGGCGGTCTATCTTCGTCAAATGTAAGAAATGCTTCAATGGAAAAAGCAGCGAAGCTCGGTTATAAAGGAGCAGGTAAGTAAAAGGAGTGATTAGAGATGGTTTTGAAATTAACTAGAAAACAATATACAGATTTGTATGGACCATCAAAAGGCGACAAGATCCGACTTGGAGATACAGAAATTATGATCGAAGTAGAAAAGGATCTGATTTCTCAAGGTGATGAATGTGTATTTGGTGGAGGAAAAACACTAAGGGACGGATTAGCACAAGCATCAGGAATCACAAATTCAAATGGTGCGCTTGATTTTGTCATTACGAATGCAGTGGTTCTTGACCCGGTAATCGGTATCGTGAAAGGTGATATTGGAATAAAAGATGGTAAAATTGCAGGAATAGGAAAGGCTGGTAACCCATTAACAATGGATAACGTTAATACTAATATGATTGTCTCAGCATGTACTGAGGCTACAGCTGGAGAACATACTATTTGTACGCCAGGGCATTGGGATAACCATGTCCACATGATCTCGCCACAGCAGTACGTTGATGCTATTAGCAACGGTATTACAACAATGGTAGGAGGTGGAACTGGTCCTGCTGATGGAACTAATGCTACGACTTGTACTCCAGGATCTTTTAATATCAGTAGAATGATGGAAGCTATAGAAGATATACCAATCAACTGGGGATTTTTAGGTAAAGGAAATGATTCTCATCCTTCACTTGCTACGCAGATGGAACAGATAGAAGCAGGAGCTTGTGGTTTAAAAGACCATGAGGACTGGGGAACTACCGCAGCAGTATTAGATGCATCACTTCAAGCATGTGATAAGACAGATACACAACTTGCAATACATACAGATTCAATAAATGAATGTGGGTATGTGGAAGATACGATTAATGCGATAGATGGAAGAACACTTCATACATATCACACTGAAGGTGCAGGAGGAGGACATGCTCCAGATATTATGAAAATTGCTGGAGAACAATTTGCTCTACCATCATCAACTAATCCTACCAGACCATATACTGTAAATACCGTAGATGAACATCTCGACATGCTAATGTTTTGTCACCACCTAAACCCAGCGGTTGCTGAAGATGTAGCATTTGCGGAATCGAGAATTAGAGCAGAAACCATAGCAGCAGAAGATGTATTACACGATGAAGGCGTTATTAGTATGTATTCTTCCGATAGTCAAGCTATGGGAAGAATAGGTGAAGTGGCTATCAGGGCTTGGCAAACTGCTGACAAAATGAAAAAGATGAGAGGACGACTAGCAGAAGAAACGGGAGATAATGATAATGTAAGAGCAAAAAGGTATATAGCAAAAACTACAATAAATTGTGCTATTACACAAGGATGTACGGATCTTTTAGGATCTTTAGAAACAGGAAAATATGCTGATATTGTCATGTATCAAACGCCATTTTTTGGAGCAAAACCAAAAATGATAATAAAAGGAGGATTCATTGCATGGTCAATAATGGGAGACCCTAATGCGTCCATACCTACACCAGAACCTGTTTATTACAGACCAATGTTTGGAGCAATGGGTAAAGCAGTGAAGAATACTTGTGTCACATTGTCATCCAAATCAGCCGTTAATTTAGGGGTACAAGACAAATTAGGACTAGAAAAGAAGCTCTATCCAGTACACAATTGCAGGAATATTAGTAAAAAAGACATGATATGGAACGATAAGACTCCAGAGATCACAATTGATGCCGAAACATATGAAGTAAAACTTGATGGAAAGATAGCCACTGTTGATCCAGCAAAAGAACTAGCATTAGCACAAAGATACTTTATGGCTTAACATTCTCATCAGCGATCCAAACCTATTTTTTTAATATTCTTTTTTATCGAGATATATAGCCCATTAGTAAGATATTATTCATGTCTAATCCAAATTATGGAGTTTGGAGACCTATAGCAGAAAACGTAGAGTTTAATGCACTAGAATCAAACTCACTAGCTGTAATGGCCGTAGCAGAGACAGTTAGAACGACTTTAGGTCCAAAGGGTCTGGATAAACTCTTGATTGATCAGGCAATGAACAGGCACGTTTCCAATGATGGCGTTACAATTTTGCTATCTTTAAGAGCTATACATCCAGTTGCAAGGATGATAGTTGAAATAGCAGAAAGACAAGAACAGTTGGTTGGAGATGGTACTACTACAGCAGTAGTAATGGCTTCAGAGATGATAAAAGAAGGAAAAAGATTGATAAAAGAATTAGGGGTTCATCCAACAAAAGTTGTTGAAGGTATAGAAAATGGGGTTAAGCAGGCATGCAAACTATTAGAAAAAGAAGCAAAAAAAATAAGTCTGAAAGATAAAGAGCTGGAACAAGTAATAAAAACCTCACTTAATTCTAAACTTGATGGTTCAAAATTAGCTTCCCTGGTTATAAAATCCATTCGAACAGTAGGAGAAAATTCTATCTATAATGATTCATTTGATTTTGATAAGTCAATAAAAGTGATTAGGAAAACAAATATCTCTGATATGGTATTTAATGGAGTTGTATTGGAACGAAGGAGATTAGATACTGAGATGCCATTAAAAGTTACAAAACCAAAAATAATGATAGTAAAACTGGATCTAAAACCAGTAAAAGAAACATGGTTGAAAGAAAATAATCGCTATGAAGAAATATTGACCATGGAAAATGATAGGCTTTCCAAGTCAAAAAAGATAGTTGACGAAATTGTGTCTACAGGAGCTAATACACTTTTGATAGCATCACCTGAAATTGATGAAGTTATAGAAAATTTGTTAGTGTCCAAAAAAATATTTGGAATGCGAATTTCTTCAGATGAAATTGAATTTTTATCCCGCTATTTAGGAACAAGACCAGTTAGAATGATAGACGATCTTAAAGGAGAACAAATTGTTGGAACAGCTGATTCTATTTATGAAAATGAGGATGAAGGATTAATATACATCGAAAATGGTTCTGGAAAACAAATAGTTTCTATAATTGTAACGGGAAGTACAAAAGAAACCTCTTTGGAAAGATGGAGATCAGCAATAGATGGGGTCAATGCAGCTGAAGCAGCTCTTAATAAAGGCATAGTAGCAGGAGGTGGATCGGCAGAGTTGCATGTTATTGAGAAGTTAAAAAATTTAAGATTAAGGGGATTAGAGCAAGTTGGAGTTGAAGTTGTAGCTTCGGCTCTTGAAAGTATTATGAGGCAAATACTTACAAACGCTGGTTTTAATGGTTTGGAAAAAGTCATGGCTGCTAAAGCATCTGCGCAAAATATAGGTGTAGATATTGATACAGGAGATTTGGTAGATATGTGTGAAAAAGGAGTAATTGATCCGTTGTTAGTAAAAACTTTGGCGCTAGAAGCGGCAGGAGAAATCTCAAAATCTGTTCTTCGAATAGATAGAAATCTCGCTGCTGAAGACCTTAATCCACAGGCTATTTCTGAGACAAAGAGGTAAGAAAAGAAAATGCAAATTCGTCATTGTGTAGAAGAAGATAACGTGGAGGAAAATATGATCGTGAAAGATCCAACAAAAATTAGACATGTTGTTATATTCGGAGGAAAGATACAGTCAATGTCTGGATTTATTGATCCAATTTCCCATCTTAATACTAACTACCATTTACATAAAGTAACAAAATGTGTGATTGCAAAAAAATTCCAAATAGGTTCAGAAATTTTATTTAATACAAATGGATTCAAATTTGCCTCAGTAATTTCATCTCATTTTGAGAATTATGGCTATCCGGACTATACGAAAAATCTATCTGATATGATTGAAAAGGTCAATAATATTATACATTCAAAATCTGATAATAAAGGTTCATTGGAAAAAAATACATTGGAGAAGGTTAATAATAAAAATGCTAGTTATTAACGATGTAATTGGGAATATTAAAAATGATCATCAATTACGAAAAAAATTTGGTATGATGAGTAGCATAGGTAATTGTGAAAAAGTGACTATTAATAGATTAGAGACACAAAAACTTAGGATGCGGAAGAATACAGACAAAGGATCGGACGTTGCTTTTATTTTTGAACATAATCCTCAACTCCGACATGGTGATGTGGTATATGCAGATGAAAGAAAAATGATCTTATTAGAATTAGAACCAGAATATGTAGGAATAATTACATTAAAAAATCATAATAACAACGATGATATATTTCAATTGGCTATAAAAATTGGTCATACGTTAGGAAATTTACATAGACCCATTCAAGTAACAAAAAATCAAGTATTATTTCCTTTAAGTGCTGAAACAGAACTAGAAATGTTGAGAAAGCTATTGATACCATTCATTAAATCTATAGATATTAAGACTGATCATATGATCTTTGAGCCTGAAGAAGGAGGACAACATAATCATGACCATTAAAAATCTGGAATTAAACTTAGATGATATAAGTATGATGCAGTTAGGGGATTCTTTTTTTCCTACTGGAATGTATACAACATCAAGTGGCCTAGAAGCAATGTTTTATAATAGGGAAAGAAAGAGTAAACAAGATATTTACGAATTTATATCAGTTTGCTTAAAATATCAGTTAGGTCCAGCGGATTGTGTCGCTCTTTCGAATGCATTTGAAGCAGCCCAAATTTCAGAACTAAAAGCAATACAGGAGATAGATGATCTCTTGTTTTGTATGAAATTAGTGAAAGAGATTAGAGATGCTTCAACCCGATCGGGAACCCAGTTAATGAACTGTGTGTTAAGTTTCATCAATGACAATCCTAATAGTAACAATAGTACTACTCAAGATGATATTTCTAATCCTAACACCATACTTTCATCCTATTATAAATCTGTTAAGAACAAAAACGCCCATGGCGTTTACCCCGTAGCTTTAGCTGTAGTATCAAACGCATTAAAAATCTCTAAGGATCGTGCCTGTTTACTTCTTTTGTATGGCTTTACGGTAAGTATAGTAGGTGCAGCATTACGATTGGGAATGTTTCCTCATTTTGAGGGACAACAAATCATCCATTCATTACGACCTATAATGCTTGAAGTCATAAATGAAAATATAGGAAGAACTTTATCTAAAATGTGGCAATTCTCACCAGGCATTGATATCTTGCAAATTTCTCATGAAAGAATGGATTCAAAAATGTTTATTACGTAAAAAAATAATTATTACTTGTTATGATTCAAAAAAGAATTCCACGAATTGGTATTGGCGGACCTGTAGGTTCCGGAAAAACAATGTTAATCGAACAATTTGTTCCGTTATTAAGTCAAAAAGGGTATAAAACAGCTATTATATCTAATGACGTAGTTTCAAAAGAGGATGCTGACAGGATGCGAAAAAATCTAGCTTCTCAACAAGGATTACTTCCAGAAAGTCTAGTAATTGGTCTTGCTACTGGTGGTTGTCCTCATACTGCAGTTAGAGAAGATCCTTCTATGAATATTTCTGTAGTTGAGGAAATAGAATCATTACATAATAAAGATTTAGATTTAATAATTATTGAAAGTGGAGGAGATAATATAACAACAACTTTTAGCCCAGCATTAGCTGACTATTATATTTATATAATAGACGTGTCAGGAGGTGATAAATATCCTAGAAAACGTGGTCTAGGGATCGAAAGTTGTGATCTTTTAGTTATTAACAAGATAGATATTGCTCCTCTTGTAGGTGCAGATCTGAAAGTAATGGAAAATGATGCACGGGTGGTAAGGAAAAATAAACCATTCATATTTGTTAATTGTAAAACTGGTCAGGGAGTAAAGGAGGTTGCAGAACATATTATAAAAGATGTTTTATTTGAGGAACCTCCAAAAACTATTCTGACTTAACAGATCTAAAAATGAGATTAGGAAAATGATGCAACGGTCAGATCTGGATTACTTTATACCTAAATTTATCCCAGAAGAGATTCTATTTTATGATTCGACATTGAGTCAATTAGGAGTTGGGAAAGCAGGAAAGTTAGGATCCTTGATTTTATTACTCGAAAAAGATGAAAAACGTGATAGAACCATATTAAAAGAAAAATATTCAAAGGTTCCTCTCTTTGTCCACCGGGCCTTATATATTGAAGAGAATTTACCATCTATGGCCTATATTTATATAATGTCTCCCTCAGGAGGGATTCTTCAAGGCGATCGGTATAGGATAGATATAAAGCTTGGTAATAAAGCACTAGCTCATGTTACTACTCAAGGAGCTACTAGACTGTACAAAATGGATAAGAACTTTGCAACACAAGTTGTAAATATTACATTAGATAAGGATAGTTATTGTGAATTTGTTCCTGACCAAATCATACCATATAGAGATTCAAGATTTTATCAATCCGTAAATCTAAGTGTTCACGATGATGCTACCATGGTTTATTCTGAAACTATAGTTCCAGGTCGGATGGCTATGAACGAAAATTTTCGATATGATATTTGTTATCTAAAAATGGTTGGAAAGAATCAGGATGGAAAGCTAAGATTCATTGATACTGCATTACTACAGCCAAAGAAAAATACATTAACACAATTTGGAATACTTGATCAATTTGCAATGCTATCAAATACTTATATCTTGACTCCAACTAAATATGTAGGAAAATTAAATGAAAGGATCAATACAACTATTTCGTCATTTCCAAACATAAGTGGCGGATGTTCAATATTACCTAGTGATTCAGGTGTTGGAATACGAATTTTAGGATATACATTTGATACTATTAAAAAGGTAATATTTGCTATATTGGATATATGTAGACAAGAAATATTACATTCAAAATTTTCAGGAATTCGCAAAAACTAATTTTTATATTTTATTTTTTAGATTAGTTCTTTTTTATTATTGTCTTTAAGCTAATTGTTTGATAATTACTATTATTTTCTAGATATGGTCCAAAATTCAATTACCTTAACTTTATGTTTTTTGACATCTCTATGAATATCTGTATCCATTAAATTATCAAAGACTTTATCACAGTCTTCACACCATGAAGTACATTTTTTTCGATTTTTATCTAAAGCATTCAAATTAATGAGATTTAAACGTCATAATTATTAAATGATATGTAAATTATCTTATTTTTTAAAAACTTTAGACTATGGCTAGATCCAATCTATTTTTTAGTTGTATCTTTTGATAATGTTATATAACAATAAAGATATAGAATTTACTGATGAAAACTAACATGTTGTTTAATATTTTCTTCACAACTATGGATGGGTGATAAAGTTTTGGATGAATCAAAAATGAGATTTCAAAAAAGTCCTGATGATTCAAAAGCAGAAACAACTATCGTTATGTTGCCATCAGATGCTAATCCCAAAGGAAATGTATTCGGAGGGATAATCCTAAAACATGTCGATTTAATTGCAGGTGTGGTAGCTAAAAGACACGCAAATCAATCCAATGTTGTTACAGCAAGCATCGACAGAATGACGTTTATAAAACCAATATTTATAGGAAACGCTCTGATTCTGTCGGCACGAATAAACTATGTTAAGAGATCATCTGTTGAGATCGAGGTAAATATCCATTCAGAAGATCTCGATTATAATACTAGGGTACATGCCGGTAGGGCATTTGTAACTATGGTGGCAATAGATAAATACGGTAAACCAATGGAAGTTCCTCAACTTATTCTCAGAACTGAAGAAGATAAAATTCGATTCAAACAAGGCGAAGAACGAATGAAATCTCGATTAAAAGAGGCGGGTAAAATAACTTAATATTCTTTATGTATATCGAAAAACATAATTTTTTTTCTTAACCATAAGAATTAAGTGACTTATTTGCTAAGTAATATTCTTTCCAATTATTCAATTTTTCAGAATTTAAAATTAAAATTTAAAATCAGATATATACACACTTTACTAAATTTTTCGCTCTTTTTTTTAAATAAACTATATCTCATCAACAAATTAAGTTATAAAACATGTTATTAATATATATAATTTTATACTATAAAAATAGAAACAATTAAAAGAATAAAATTTCTAATTTTAGTATATAGTAAAACTATAATTTATTAATATAATAGCGATAATGTATTTAATTTTACTTTATGAAATAAATTATATAAAACATATTATAACATCACTAGAATAAATAACAACCTGTCATCGATTTAATTATTAGGTTAAAGTACTCAGTATTATAATTGAAATATGGTCGTAGAATATTCTAATCTAGAAATAATTAATAATCTTAATATAACATAATTCCAACATTAAAAAAAATGGCGAAGAAAAAACTAACTTTGCACACCGAGTTATCAAACTCATTTCAATACATCCCAAAAGCTATGTTCTTTACAAAAGGAAAAGGAATTCATAAAGATTACCTAACCAGTTTCGAGCTTGCCCTACGTGATGCAAGGATCTCAGATCTCAATATTGTAACTGTTTCTAGTATCAAACCTCCAAAATGTAAAATCATAAGTATATCAGAAGGAAGAAAATATCTTTTGCCTGGACAAATTACCTTCGCTGTAATGGCTAGATCTTCTACTAGTGAACCTAATAGATTGATTGCTGCATCGATTGGACTAGCAAATCCTAAAGAAGATGGTAAATACGGATATTTATCAGAACACCATTCTACAGGAGAAACAGGACAAAAGGCTGGGGATTATGCTGAAGATATGGCTATGGAAATGTTGGCTACTACAATGGGTTTGCCAAATGACCCTTCTTTAAAATGGGATGATAAGCAAGAACAATGGAGGTTATCAGGTAAAATCTATAAAACCCAAAATTATACCCAGTCTGCAGAAGGTAATAAAGATGGATTGTGGACTACAGTTCTAAGTGCAGCAGTATTTATTCTTTAATAGATAAATAAATAAAAACATAATTAGTTCCAAAAGATGTAATAAGATTTATAGTGAAACTGATATTCTTCTAAATAATTTAAATTTAATCCAAAAAACTCTTCATAAAATGATAAATTCTTTTCTAAGACCATATGTGAAATCACATTTTTTATGAATCTATTATTTAGTCAAATTTAACTACCAAACTATCATTTATTTTTTTTATATAGACTCTCCGAACTCATTCTGTCATTTCTTTTGCAATAATCAAAATAAGAGTATATTTACTCAAACCCAATATAAATAACATGGTTTCTTATTCCTAATAGGATAATGTCTGCTATTATATATGTATTAAAAGATTTGGTATTTCTAACTCTTTCCTGTAAGATCTCTTATTATAGGTAGAGAGAATAGTAGACATTCTTTCATATATTAATACAAACTAATATCACACATCTTGAGATTATCTGAATTCCTATTTCTCATTCGTAAAGATATTTAATTAAAGAAAGATAGAAAAGCAAACCAATTTACTTTTCTATTTATCTGATATTGTTCAAAAAATTTTGTTAATTATAGATTTTACTATAATTTTAAATATAAGAATAAAATAAATCTTTAAACAATATTTTTTATATATCCATTGTAATGGTTGAAAGATTACTAGAATTCACATTTCCTTCCTCCATTGAACTTGAAAGAGTAGGAAATAAGAATCGAATAAATATATTCCGTAAATATTTCGCAACTATAAGATATAATAGATTATTGATTCAATTAGCCCTTATCAGATCCGCATATGATGAAAATGCTAAATCATTTATATCGGAATTAGAAAATCATCAGCGTAAGAATTTCTTTAGTTTGTTAAACAGAATGAAAGAGCTTAACTTCTATGAAGAATTTATATCTGCCGCAAAAGAAGAAGAAAAAGCATTAAAAACTATAATAGAGGCATACGGCAAAAGGATGAACATAAATGAATAACTACCATATTATTAAATTCATATACTTAAATCTTATTTAAAATACATAATAATACAAATAATTCATTTTGTTCTTTAAATCATACATTAGCTGATCATTAAAATAAAATATTAAAAGTCTATTTTTTTTATATCATGCCAAAATAAAGTACATAAGTAAAATGTTAAATGATATTATGAGTGAAATATTTAATACGATTTCTAATATCACTCAGGATAATCAAAATTTTTAATTCCGTTAATCTTTACTTTTTTTTATTAAAAGTATCAAATATTGTTTATTTCATAAAGTAAAAATATAGTAGGACTTATCAACCCAGTGTGTTTAATATATTAATGACAATTAACCTCATAATTATTTATTCATTTACCTTTGCTTTTTTTTCATTTAATTTATCTAATGTTTTTGCAAATTCTCCGGAATTCAATATTGTTGCAGTAGGTGATTGGGCTTGTAATTCAAATACTAAAGGTACGGTTAATTCTATTTTAAATTATGAACCTGAAGTAGTCTTATCACTTGGTGATAACTCTTATCAGTCTACGGGAGATTGTTGGTTAAATGATATCGCTCCTATCAAATCGGCTATGAAAGTTGTTCTAGGAAATAAGGATAAATCTGAATTTCTATCAAAACAATATATGGACGAATTTAATATGAAATCTCAATACTATTCATTTGATTATGAAAATATCCATTTTCTAGCCCTATCAACCAATATACCATATGATCAAAAGTCAGAACAGTATAAATTTGCAGAAAAAGACTTAAAAGAGGCAGCGTCAAATCCCAATATTACTTGGATTATTTTGTTCTTACATAATCCACTATATACATCAACAAATTCATATATTAAGATGAAAACCGAACTTATAGAGACGTTACATCCTTTATTTGAAAAAAATGGAGTGGATATAACAATACAAGGACATGTGCATAATTATCAAAGAACTTTTCCTTTAATGTATAATGCGGATGATCCCTTAAATCCGATTATTACTGATAACAATGATAAATCCTACAATGATCCAGATGGTACAATATTCCTAATAGTTGGAACGGGGGGAGCAAAATTACACAAACTTAAAGATTCTAGTGTTTTTACTGCATTTTCACAAGATAAAAACTATGGTTTTCTAAATATTAATTTACTAGATAATGGAAAGACGCTCTTTGGTGAATTTATTGATCATAATGGGATACAAAAAGATAATTTCAAAATTACAAAACCATAATCAAGTTATATCTTCACAGATTCACAGTAGGTATATTTCAATTTAAATAATATTTTAAACATTATTAAATACATTAAAAAATTTACATTATATTTTGTATTTTGTTTATTGTTTTATAACGATTATAAATTACTTTGCTATTAAGCATAATACTTAAAAAATAAAGCTCGAACAAACAAATTAATTATTCCCCTAGATTTAGATATTTTTAACTCTTGATTTAATAATTTTTATTTACTACAAATGTTGAGCGATGGTTATTGCAAGGGGTTGTTTGAATGCCCTACCACTTTGTTATCTTTCATTATTATACAACAAGCACATTGATTAGAAAAACATGTCTGAGAGTTATCATGACCACATACTTGGCAAGCACATTCAGCACCTTTTTTCCGTGAAGGAAATTTTTTTTTACTATAGAAATAATACCATGCTAATACTAGTGATGAACCAAGCAATAGAAAAAGTATTGAAACCAGAATACCTGATTTTAATATAACTAATATGGCACTCAGTGATAATGTAGCTACCCCAGTTATCAGAGGCCAGATAGGTGTTTGAGAATTATCACTCATTTCTATACTTAATGTATAAAAATAGATTATTTATATGTAGTAACTTGTTCAACCGAATCTGATTCAATCTCTTGGTTATCTTTAGTTCTTTTTTTCTTTGCCCGTTTTTTCCTAACCTCCTTTAAAATTTCTTCTATTTCTTCTTTAGATAGCTTACTTATTCTTGCATCACATTCTAAACCCTTAGCATCCAATACTTCTTCGGTTAAATTAATAATTTCCTCTTTCTTTTCTTGTTCTTCTTGTGTCAAGAGATTATAACTCAAAAATCTAAAAAAAGCAAATTCACTCATTCTATTATATATTCTTATGTTCTTCATCTAGTTAACTGTTTTTAATTGAATTAAAGAATTTCTTAAATAATGATTAGAAAAACTTAAACTAATTCCTTTTGATAGGACTTTTTTAGCCAGATTGGTGTTATTATAGTAGTCACTGCCACCATAATGATAATTGCAGTATAGATATCTCCTGATAATACCCCTGATGACGCACCTACACCTGCCACTATTAATCCCACCTCACCTCTTGATACCATTCCTATTCCAACTCGCATAGACTTTGTCTTGTCTTTAAGAAATATTAATGAAGGTAAACCGCAACCAACTAGCTTCGTAAGTATCGCTATAGCAACTATTATTCCTGCTACCATTAATACCTCTAGATTAACTCCTCGTAAATCTACTTGAGCTCCAATTATCGCAAAAAATAATGGTGCGAAAATAATTTGTAATTTATGGACATATTCTTCAACCTGTTTAATTAAACGAGTACTTGCTACTGCCATACCAATCGCAAAAGCTCCTACTATGGGAGATAGCCCTACAATAGCAGCAATTCCTGCACCACCAAAAAATATAGCAGTAGTTATTCCTTCGATACTTCCACGGGATTTCCATAGCCTTTCCCTATGTAATATTCTAGGAACAATTAAAATCGAACCTACTAGCAAAGCCACAAAAAGTCCTAAGATTTTCAAAATTAGAAATGTAATTTCGATAAAATCTGGAGTTGTATTTCCTGTTTGCACCATTGTAAGAACAACAGATAAAACTGCTATAGCTAGAATATCATCAACTATCGCAGCTCCAAGAATCAGTCTTGCTTCTTTTGATTGCATTTTTCCTAACGAAGTCAATACTTGTATCGATATAGCAATGCTAGTAGCAGTTAACGCTGTGGCAATAAGTAGGATCTGTAATAACTCTAAACCATATAGAGAAAATACAATAAAACCGGCGAAAAAAGGTATAACCACACCGAGAGCTCCTATTGTAAATGCACTTATTCCACCTTTTAGAAATTCTCTTGGTGTAATTTCCAATCCTGCTACAAAAAGAATCACAATAGCAGCTAATTCTCCTATATGTTTGATGGTGTCGTCAAGGATAACCAGTGGTTCTCCATTGAATAACGGTAACCCTCCTAAAGCATAGGGCCCTATAATCATCCCTGCTAAAAGTTCGCCTAATACAATTGGCAATTTAATTCTATGAAAAAGTTCTGCAAATATTTTTGAAGTAAATAATAATAGAGATAATGAAATCACCACGTGAATAAAAATGGTTGATGATTCTGTACCTACTGCCATAGGCTATTGATTATTAGAATAATACAATATAAGTGTGATTCATCGTCTTGTGTTTATTAATTTAAAAATTATAATAATTTAAATAAATGTGAAAAAAATTGAAGATAATCCAATCGTTAAAGTTATGAATTATGTTCTGTTATATAATGGGTTAGTTATGTCTTTATATTGTGGAACATTTCACTACATTTTTACCATTCATATCACATAAGATCGATAAGAATCGTTATAAAGACTCAATATAATAATGCAATATCGATAAAAGTGTCAGAATAGACTTTTGGGAATATATTCCTCTTCATAATAGTAACCTAGAATATTATCTACGGTTTCGTTTAAAGTAGTATTAGTTTTTATTAAAACTACCACTGTTTCACGATCAAATATTTGTAATATTCTTAATCCTTCATATTCAAAAATTTTCCATTTAAGCTCACCTATTTCATCAATAGTCTTATTAAAAATACCAGGTTGTACTTCATTTTGATAATTCTTTACATTAAAGATTATTTTTTCAATAATACCCTTTTTTACATCCATATCTTTAGCTATATTGAGATTTTCCGCTTTTCCCGATGAGTTCATAGTAAATACAGCAAGAATATGATCTTCTACATCTACTAAATGCTTGATCTTATCATAACCGATATTATTTTCCATATGCTAAATCTTATCTGATGAAGTATTTGAAATTAACCTCTCTAGTTGTAACTAAAAGAATAGCTTTCAAGATGCAGTAAAATAAATCAAAATCTAATTACCATCAAATTCTCGAATTATTCATTAAAAAAGCAAAAAATCTTATAACTTTAAATTATTAGCTCATATATTATTCCCTCGATTCAACAAAGATTTTATTAATCAATATTTTAGAAATACAATCATCAATGCAATTAATAAAGACGAAAATTTTATACGATGGTATTAATGAAGTAAAAGATTGTTTTATTGGATTTGAAAAGGACACTATAACATATGTGGGTAAGAAAAAGCCTTCTGGAAAGCATGAGTTAATTCATGAGTGTGGAGCTGTTACCCCAGCATTTATCGATGCACATAGTCATATTGGAATGGTCCGTTCCGGAGAACCAGCAGATGAGGAGGAAGCAAATGAACATATAGAATCTATATTTCCACTTGGCAACGCTTTACATAGCGTGTATATGGATGATTCTTCGTTTAAAGAGTCTGTTGCTTTTGGCGTACTATACTCAGTAGTTCTACCCGGAAGTGGAAATATAATAAGTGGAAAGGGAGTACTTATCAAAAATTATGTATCTAATGTAGGGGAAGCATATATTTCTGATGTTGGAATAAAAACTGCATTAGGGTATAATCCTAGAAGTACTAAAGAATGGAAAGGAAGTAGACCCTCTACCAGAATGGGTATGTTGGCCTTACTTAGAGATAATCTACTCAAGGCTAAAAAAACAATAAGTCTAGTGAAGGCTAAAAAGAAATTGCAAGAAGAAATAGATCCATCTACTGAAATTTTTATTGATATTCTATCCAATAAATTGAAGCTGATGGTTCATGTACATAAAGAAGATGATATAATGATTTTATTAGATTTAATCAAAGAATTCAACATAAAGGTAATCGCAAACCATTTATGCGATGTTTATAATGAAGAAATTTTTTCCTATTTAAAAGATCTTTCTATTCCCATTATTTACGGTCCCTTAGATTCTTTTGCATATAAAGTAGAACTAAAAAATGAGAGCTGGAAAAATATTAAGAAATTAATAAGATCACAAGCAAAATTTGCGTTGATGAGCGATCATCCTGTAATATTACAAAGAAACCTCTTCTATTGTTTGCGACATCTATTACGTTTTGGTTTGTCCAGAGCTGAAGCTATTTCAAAAATAACTAAAGAACCTGCAGAGATAATCGGAGCAAAAAAACTAGGTCAAGTCTCAAAAGGTTATACAGCATCGTTGACTCTATGGAATGATGATCCCTTCATATTATCCAGTTACCCAGAGAAAGTACTTGCAGAGGGAAAAATAGTATATAGAGAATGAATAGCTTTCACAATTTAAAATATGTATACCTTCAATACAACATGCACGCAATTCCGTAAAATAAAAAATGCATGTTAGTCAATTAAAGTAAAAGCCTGTAAGATTGATTATTTCTATTCATTTTAAATATTTAAATTCTAAGGAATAAATCAGCAAGATCTTACAATATTTATTCAACCAAGTTGTTCTTTTCTTTGCTGTAGTAATCGTTCTCTACCAGTTTCCAATGGAACTATTTAATATATCTGGACAGCATACACAAAATATAACAGATAAACAAAATGAAGAGATATGAAAACAAATATCCCTCTGATTTAATTCTATAAGAAGATAGTTTTATGAAAATGACCTTTCATAAACCAGTTTATCTTTTTTTGGATAAAAAGTTCAGTGAACCATCAATCATTTTCAAGGTTAACTTTTAACACCTGACGAGAAGACTATAGATCAAGCTAATACAAAAATCCTTAACGAACTAAAATTTATCGGGAACACAAATAAAAATATAACTGTACTAAAATCTCAACCAAATGTATTTGAGGGACTACCTCGTCATCAAGTTGAATATCTTTATAGTTATAGTTATAGTTTTTCAGAAAATAATGTTACTAAAAATATAGAAAAAATCTTCAGTAAATGGAGCAAACTAGATGATCTTGTTTTCCAAATAAAATTCAATAGTAACATACAAAATTATGATGAATATTTTCCAATTGTACAAAGACTTATTCTTTTGAAATAATCAAATGATAGGGTAATGAGTGATGATGATTACTATCATACATCTCACTAATATGAAAACTGAATTGAGATCTTTCTGATAGCAACATTTAATAGAATTGATTTCAAAAAACTTTTACCTTATCCTCTAACTTGAGTAAATACATAGATCTAAAGATCTTTTTTAATTCTTTAACGCTTAAAATCATTCCGTAATACTCTTTAACATGTTCAAGTGTTGTTTTATAGTGTGCAATATTAGTAGATGCAGTAGCATCTGATATTAGAATAACATCATATCCCCTATTGAATCCATCTCTTAAAGATGTCTCCACGCATATTGATGTATCTATTCCGCAGAACATTAATGTATCAATTCCTATACTTTTTAACCATACCTCTGTCTCAGTATCTTGAAAAGCAGAATCTCTTCGCTTGATAATTATATGATCCTTTCCCATAGGTTTGAGATCGTCAATTATCCTAGAGTCCCAGGTACCTCTTACGCATATAGGTCTTTTTTTGATCCTTTCTTCCCTCGATTTGGGCAATATCCTATGAGTTCTTGTTAAAAGATCTATACCAGAAGGCTCCCTTATCGCTTGTGTATAAAAAATAGGTACATTTACACTTCTACACAAATCTATGAGTTCCTTTATCTTTGGAATTACTTTTCTATAGTTATCTAAGTTAATTCCAAGTATATCATACGATCCTCCCTTGCTGACAAAGCCGTTTTGAACATCCACCACTATCAACGCTAGGTTCGCACTATGAGATAAATCCATATTTGTCATAACTCTTTATCTTGTAACATCATATATTATTGGTATTTAATTGTAGGTTATTTAGTTATTTTCGAAATAGCTCCAACTGGACAAATCCAAATACAATAGCCGTAACAAACAATGGACTAGGTTTATGATATATTCAAGTTTCTGCCACACCTGTATAGTCGCTTAAACCACTCTTACTAATTCATCGTTTAGACACCATACGAGTTTACTATCTTTTAACCATTCATTTTTTAGAAAGATAAAGAATGAACTAGAATTAGTTAGATATTGGTAGATCAAAATCAAATTAAATTAAATTAAATTGGTTAAAAAAAATTTTAAATATTAGATCGTAAGAAAAACCATCTTCCGGTTTTTGGCAATACATTCATCTGTGAATAACTACTCGCAATTAAACCTACGTGACCGGTAGGAAATCTCATTATCCTATTATCTTTACTTGATACTAGTTTATTAAGCTCAGCACTACCTTCCGGAGAAACTAGGTGATCTTCATTTGCAATGATATTAAGAAAAGGGATAGTTATTCTTGATAAATTTATATATTCATCTCCTAACATCATTTTGTTTTTCACTAAAAGATTTTCTTGATAAATATTTTTTATCCATTGTTTAAATGCTTCTCCTGTAATAGGAGGAATATCATATAACCATTTTTCTATTCTAAGAAAGTTTTCAATAAATCTTTTGTCGTTTATATGTTCAAGAAGTGAATAATACTTGTTTACCCCTTGCTTAAAAGGTTTCAAAGCAGAAAAACATGTATGTAGTAATGCAGGAGGCATGTTCCCCA
Source organism: Nitrososphaeraceae archaeon (assembly GCA_042138015.1). GTDB lineage: Archaea > Thermoproteota > Nitrososphaeria > Nitrososphaerales > Nitrososphaeraceae > TH1177. The sequence goes on from JBHIVA010000015.1 coordinate 34,232, forward strand.
TTGAATCTATAATATTTTCGACGTCTAAATGCCTAGCAAAATTTCCAATAACAGTAGAATCCTTACTAGTATCTACAACAGGGGCTAAAGTAACTAGATTTTTTATCTTGTGCTGATGTAATGTACAATACATAGCGGACATTGTTGCACCCATGCAATAACCATGAAGCGTTATCTTTTCAACAGAGTTATTATTTCTAATATAATTAACACATTGATCAATAAAAATATTAACATAGTCATCAAATGAGACATACTTGTCATTTAATGATGGCGGTTTCCAGTCTATCAGGTAAACATCAAACCCTTGATTTACTAGATTTCTTATCCAACTTTTGTCTTTCTGCAAATCCAAAATGTAAGATCGATTTATTAAAGCGTAGACAATCAGAATTGGTGGTCTTATTGGCTCCTCAAAAACTGGTTTATAATGTAATAATCTGTACAACCTATTTTCTTTGACTACTTCATGTGGAGTCGAGCCAACATCTAATGAAGCAGATTTTCTATAGACCTCTATCAGTTTGTTGAGCTTTGCTATTAAATGGTTATTTTTATCGGTGTCAATACTTCCAGTATTAGGTTTAGTTGTATTGTCAATACTAGGGGTTTTATTAGGTATATAATCTACCTTAATCCCAGATTCCGAAGATGTAGCAACTTTATTTAAGGACAACTTCCTTTTCTTCACTCATTATTAGATCTAAATTTTTCTCCAGTTTGTGTACATCTCTTTTTAATTCTTGCATATCCCTTAAAATCAAATCAATCTCTGATCGGTTTGGTAAATTCAATGTTTTAAGATAACTATTCAAGGCATTTCCTAGTAACTTACCAAATGATGAATAATTAGACAGAAGCTCTGAAATAGTAATCGAAAATTCGTTTGATTGAAATAATTTAGTAAAATATTCTTCAAATACATCTATGGCTATATTCTTGTATTCCTTTACCTCATCTTCTGACTGAAAGTTTGGGAGATCGGGATGTTTCGATTTTAGCTCTTTTAACGATTTTAAATAGGTTTGATTTACTTGAACTAAATAATTTATTATACTAGAATGAAATTTCAAAAACAGAGCAAATAAATCCTGAAATTGTTTTTGATCTTGTTCTAATTGAATATAAGGACTAAACATGTTAAAGTTAGGAATTTTGAAATCCTTCCAAATAGCATTATAACTATTTATTAATTCTTGATATTTTTCATTAAAATCTTGTTCTAACGTCATTCCCCTCACACTAATAGTTTAGTATTATACTAAAAAATATTTATCTATTGTTGTTTAGATTAGTTCTAATGCGTTATTCTTAACATCAATTCCTACTTTAAAGGCCTAGTTTACAAGAAAATTATAGTATTAAATTGATAACTCTGTTTAATTAGGGATAATTTTTCTTATTCTCCAGCGGTAGTAACTTCTCCCGCGTGCATAGTTTTATAATGCTCATCTGCCTCATTTTTCGTGAAAAATTCCTTGGCACAGATTTTACATCGCAAAGTACCACCAACATAATCATAATTCATTAATTATTATCTAATAATGAGAATATTTATTTTTTGGTATTCATTATACATAATTATTAGACAAATACCGCATTAACATAACAATAAATGTACTTTTATTATTCCAACAGCTTTTATATTAATCATGTTGATCTATTCTGTTGTCCATAAAAGCAATTCCTGTTGATATAAAATTTAAAATTGTATATTATGGAGCAAATTTTTCTTTCGTTTGATTTATAGCTGGAAGGATTTTTGACATGATGATAGCATCAAAATTTTTTTCTTTAGAATCCAAAGTTAGTAATAAATAATAATTTTCATTAATTGGGATTGTGACTCTATTAACATTTTCATATTTTCCAAAAGCATAAATTAATCTTCCGATTTTGGGTTCAAATTTAACTCTTGAACGTTGTCTTGATATAGCATTTGAAGCATATTCCTCATTTTCCTCCTCAGTTAGTAACAATACCAAACCTTCTCTATATCTTTCATTAATTAAGGTTCCATTTCTATCCGCTATACCCACCCATCTGACTGAATCATCTATAAACAGTATAGTTTTCGTAAAAGAATAAATAAATTCATAGGGTACCATCTCTATTTAACCTATATCAATCGAATAAAAATGTCTTTCTCAAAATATAAAAAGAATGATATTTTTTAATTTCTTTCTTTCAACTATCTACTCTTAGGATTATAAAAAGAAGTTAATTAATTATATGATAAAAACTGAAACATGAAATAAAAAAAGAAATATTATTGATTTTTTAATAAAATTATGTTTTATTAAACGTTTGGGAATTTTTAAATACTGATAACCATTGTTCTACAACGTTTGTATTGAATTTGACAAAAGTATCTAATGTTTTGGTGTAATTTTTTATACTATCAGAAGTAATATCTAATAAATTTGCAAATAGTTTATTGTTAATGTTATTAAATTCTATAACATTATTTGTGAATTCATTCCCCTGCTTAACATATTGTTTTGTAAATGAAGGAACAGGATTTGAATTTAAACAATCATACATTTGTTTTTGTATGGTTATTGTAGTATTTACCAAACCTTTAGTGGATTCTATACATTCCATTTGTAAGTTTGATATCGATTGTATATAGGCTGGCTGAGTTTTGGCAATTTCGTTTATGATTTTATTAGTATTATCTCTTATAGAGTCATAAACTTCCAATTTTTTATTAATTGTAGAATAAAGTTGTTCATTTCCAGCTTTGCGATTTTCATCTTTTTCGTTCGAATTAGTCATTTTACTTAAAATTAAATAACTATTACCAAAATATATACATTTAGTAGATCGCTCATAAAAAATAAAGCTACATACATATTAATAAATAACAATTTTTTTTTAACCAGTTACTATAACTCAATTATAGACATTTTTATATCTTGATATAATTGTATTCTATTAGCATCGTGGAGAATTCAAAAGACCATGAAATAATGAAGATGATTAAAATTGATGATTATTATATAAGATATATCGATATATCTAACAATATAAGAAATAGTACCTCCTTACTACTACTCCATGGCCTGGGGGGTTCCTTAGAGCGTTGGTCAAAGATAATACCTTTCTTCTCTGATCACTATCGTATAATAATACCCGATATCATCGGTTTTGGATACAGTGATAAGCCCCATGTTGAATACTCAGTGGATTTTTTTCTAGAATTTATAGATAAATTTCTTAAAGCTTTGGAAATTGATAACTTACATATTATAGGTTCTTCATTTGGTGGTCTTTTAGCATTAGAATTTGCTATTAAATTTCCAAACAAAACGAACAAACTAGTTTTATTATCTCCAGCGGGAATGATGAATCATGTAACTCCTACACTAAATCTGTATATATCAGCAGCACTCTATCCTACATTTTATAATGTGGCAACAGCATATTATGAAATGGTATATGATCCCCGTACTGTTACAGAGGATTCTATTAGAGATTTTATAAATAGAATGAGTTTGAATAACTCAAAATATGCATTTATGTCCACACTAATTTCCCTTAAAAATAACCCTAATCTTAAAGATAGATTAAAAATTAATAATCCTACTCTATTGATTTGGGGTCGAAACGATAGATTAATGCCAGTAAAATACGCAAAGGATTTCAAAATTCCAAATTCAAAGCTTGTAATCTTCGATCAGTGTGGTCATTATCCGCATCTAGAGAAAGTAAATGAATTTAATGAAACTGTATTTCAATTTCTAAATAGCGACATTTATAGATTTCATAAAAAAGGAAATAAAACTATGGTAATAAATGACCAATGAAACTAATTCGAATTAATCCCAAATGCAGAAAACTAGAAATTAATTCTAACTGATATAAATCATTATAATCAGTGAGAAGTTGCATTACGAAATTTGTTCACTAGATCCAAAATTTTATTTAATAGGTTAATTTATCTAAAATGGTTATATTGATTCTTCTGTAGTAAAATCAATATAAAATTATAATTTTCAAATGATTTTGATTGAGACGTTTAATTTAAATTCAAAATATAATACACAGTTGATAAAATGACTGGATTGACATTAATATCTAACCATATTGCATTGTCTTCTAAACGTGAAAATGATATTATTGATATCACAGAGGATGTTAAGAAAATACTATTAGGTAGTAAATTGAAAAATGGAATCGTAACACTATTTGTAATAGGTTCGACCGCATCAATAACTACTATCGAGTATGAGCCTGGTTTAAAAAAGGATTTTCCTAGGATGTTAGAACGAATAGCATCCAAATATAATGAATATGAACATGATAATACTTGGCATGATGGTAATGGACATTCACATCTTAGAGCATCATTAATAGGACCTAGTTTGACTATACCATTTTACAAGCGTGAATTATCTCTAGGAACATGGCAGCAAATAGTATTTTTAGAAATGGATATAAGACCCAGAAATAGAAAAATTATAGTTCAAATTATAGGTGAAGGATAGTATGTATTCATTATATTCAAATTAAGAAAAAAAAGATTGAATTCTCACAACATTAAATTAAACCTAATTTCTTTTTACTTTCTATTTCTTCTTTGTTTATAATTTCAATTTTCATACTTTTATTTTATTTAGCTATTCTAAGGTATTTCTATCACGGGTAATTAATTGAAAAATTCTTATAATTCAGAAATGAGATAATAGTTTGCTTATATCTACTTGGAAAAGTTTGATCCTAATGAATATAAAATCAAATCGAGAACTAATTGGAATGCAGTGGCAAGTAAATACCATGTCAATTGGGCTTCCAATGATATTGGCCCTTTTGGTGCGACATCAGAAATAGTTAAAATTGCAGATATCAAATTAAACGATATAGTATTAGATATAGCTTGTGGAACAGGAGCTGTTTCCAAGAAAATATTTGAAAGATTAGGACAAGATGGAAAATTAATCGGAGTAGATCTCTCACGTGGAGCTTTAAATATAGCGAAAACAGAGATCAGAAAATCAAATGTCAATTTCTTAGAAATGGATATAGAAAAAATTGCATTTTCCATAAAATTTACTAAGGTTTTTTGTCAGTTTGGATTAATGTTTTTAACATCACCAGCAGAATCCCTTAACTCCATAAATAAATTGATTACAAAAAAAGGGAAAATATTGATCTCAGTGCATGGCAATTCAGAAGAGGTGCCCTATTTTAGTTGTATAATGACTAGCATTGTAAAATTTATTCCTGACATCCTACCTAAAGGATCTCCTTCAGTACATACCTTTGGAGATCGTAAAAAATTTCAGAACCTATTAGAAAGAGCTGGATTTCAAACAATCCGCATCTATGAGTATAATTTCAATTATATGACCATGTCTTTTGAGGATTATTGGAGTAATTATTTACGAGTAACAGCTAATTCAATAAGAAAAGTAATAGAAAAAGACAATGATCTATTTTTAAAAATAAAGGAGGATTCTAAAAGAAATTCCCAAAAGTTCTTAAAAAATGGTAAACTAATTTTTCCTTGGAAGGTTTTGATCGCTTGTGGAGAAAAATAGAAACCATCAACGACTTGACAAAGCAAATCTTGTTAAGATTAATGATAAAAGCTATTTTGATTATTTGTTTTAGTTGTATAAATTTTGCATATTTCCTGATGTACTTCTTTTATACTTCGTTCACCATCGATAATGTTCCAACCAAACTCTTTAGCTAATTCTCGATAATTTTTTTTAACCTTCGTCAATAATTCCAAATTTTCTTCAAAAAGATCTCTATTCTTCTTTACTCGCTCTTTGGATACATTTGGGTTTATTTCTAATACAATTACCATATCTTCTTTTGGCAATCCATTGTCAAGATTTTTCAACCAATTTAGATCTAATCCGTTAGATATACCATAAACCAAGTTAGATTGATAATAACGATCCATAATTATTGTAACACCAGAATTAAGAGTACTGAACAATTCCTCTTTTTTTTCCCATCTATTAGCTGATAGTAATATGTGCTGGACTTCTTTGGGAAATCGATTTTTTTGATGTAAAAATTTTTTTATTTCTTTTCCTAGAATAGAATTATAATCAGGAAATTCAATAATAACACTTTTTTTACCTTGATTATTTACAAATTCTTGCAATAATTTGCATTGAGTACCTTTTCCTGCCTTGTCCATTCCTTCAAATACAATTAAATTTCCTCTATTCAAAAATATTATGGATAATTTCATTATTTAATATATTATCTTTATGCATAGCAAAGATTGTAGTAAAAATATAATATATCCTTCTAAATTCTTCTTTTTAGAACATTAATTTATAAATGTTAAACTCTGAATTATCATAGTTACCAGGTGAATTAAAATTTTTAATATTTGGAGAAAAAAGATCGAATTTTGCTCTGTTTGTGAAAAAGAACTAAAACATAAATATAAACCTACAAAAGATTGGAAAATGCAGGGTCTATTATGTAGTGACTGCTATACAGCGAAAACAAAAGAATTCTTCCAAAAAGAACAAGAGGAAAAAAAGCGACTAGAAAAAGAAGAAAATACATGTTCTATTTGTAAATTGAATTTAGATTCTTTAAAAAAATTTAAACCTAGATGGCAATGGAATATGGATAAAGTTAATAACTTATGTAAAAATTGTTTCGAAAAAAAGGAAAATGAATTCAGTAAAGAAAGGAATTATTGCTCAATATGTAACAGAAATCTTAAATTTTTTAGATATAATCCTAAACCGAAATGGAATATTAGAGGACAATTATGTCGAGAGTGTTGGGATCGAAGAAACGGAATAAAATAACAAGTATTATAAATCTTATTGATTAAGCATATTTCAAAAATTATCATGGGCTCATAGTTCAGTTTGGATAGAATGGCTGCCTGCGGAGCAGTTGGTCGAGGGTTCAAATCCCCCTGGGCCCATTCTTTCTCATAACTAAAAAGAAGAATTTTAACTAAGTAGATAATAAAATATACCAAACAATTTGAACCAGGTGCGAACATTTAAAGATAAAATAAGTATACATTAAATTAGTCAAATTTAACATAAAATAATATCTTCTTTTTAGTAAGAGAAAGTGAAGAATTTTTCTATACCTATATTAGATGTATTTTTTATGATATATTCTATAAACACATATACATTATAAGTTAATTTAGTTAACATATTTCAAATTATATAACTATTTTCTAGATAATACTAGCGATAGCATTAAAATAATAAAGACTCTTTAATTTGTAGTCATTTGAAAATTAATAGTTATAATATTTTTAATCTATTTGCAATGTTAGTTTTATTTTCTATGATGTTTTTTAGCAATAATACTATAATGCAAAATACATCTATTGAGGATTATAAAACCATAAATCCAGATTTGTCAAACAACAATGCATACGCAGTTGAATTCGCTGATGATGACGATAGTTCATTTGATTACGTATTTGATCCATCTGAATACATAGATGATTATTATAAGGAAAAACTCGATGAATTTATCAACGAAGAAGTAGAATCAAATACGACACAGAACAATGAGAAAATTGAATTTACAGATGATAGTAAAATTGATGAAAAGGAAGCTACTGGAAATACAATTTCGACATTTAAAAGTGATCCTGCTATTACTACAAATGGATCAACCATTGATGACTTTAATTTTGCAGCGGTTGGAGATTGGGATTGTAAATCAGATACTAAGGATACAGTTAAAAATATCATAAATCAGGATCCTGAACTAGTATTAGCTTTAGGTGATCTTTCATATAACGGCAAGGCTAAATGCTGGCTAAAATTAATAGAACCATTTGCTGATAAAACTAAAATTGTAATTGGAAATCACGAAATCGAGTCTTCTAAATTACTACAGCATTATATGACCTATTTTGGCCTAGAAAAACAGTATTACTCTTTTACTTACAAGAATATCCATTTCTTGGTTCTTTCCACAGAAATACCATATGAAGAAGAGTCAGAACAATACGAATTCGTAGAAAAAGATCTTCAACGATCTGCAGAAGATCCATCAGTTGATTGGACAGTGGCTCTTTTTCATAGACAAACCTACAGTTCTGGAGGAGGTCCAGATAATGAAGATGACTTTAGAGAAACTTATCATCCGTTATTTGATGAATATGAGGTGGATTTAGCTTTGCAGGGACATTTGCATGCTTATGAAAGGTTATATCCTATCAGCTTTAACCACGAAGATGATAGTGAGCCGATAGTTACTGATTCAAACCATAACCACTATGAAAATCCACCTGGAACAATTTTCATTACAGCAGGTACTGGTGGTGCACATGACATGAAATTGTCTTCACAGAAATATTACTCGGCAAATGGGGTGGATGGTGAATTTGGTATATTAAATATAGATGTAGAAAACAATGGGACATCACTTAGAGGCTCATTCATAGGTAACGATGAAAATAGGTTATTTGATCAATTTGAAATTGTAAAGAGCAAGAATAAATCTAGTTCATCTTAAAAATATATTTTGAACTATTGGTTTATTTTTAATTGGCGGTTCAATTTGACTTAAAGCCAGAATATAATAAATCTAGACTATAGATTTTGTGGATCAGTAATTCTATTGAGAAAATAGCGATGTCAAAGTTAACACCTTATGAACTACGTTTAAAATAAAAACCTAATGGATAACTAAGAATCTAAATATACAAATTGATTGAGTGAAATCAGATCAAGAGTCTACCGATATATCCTTTATTATCGGTCACTACAATTTTTTTTATCTTTACTAACAAAAAACCAGTGATATTCTTTCATTTTTCTTTTCAAGTTAAATTTAAGAATCACAAAAATAAGATATTCTATTATTAAATAAATTCAATATTGGATAATTCTACAGATTGTATGAGAAAGACAGAAAAAATTTTCGGAGAGAAAATGAGTAATATGGTAAAAACAAAATCTTTTAGTTTTATAGAAAAATAAAATTATAGAAAAAAAGATTTTCTAATTTTTTTCGGTATTTTGATCTTATATTGTTTAAGAGAAGAAATATCTATAATACTTATTCTATGAAATCTTAGTTAAATTAGTTAAGAAAAGCAAATAATGACATCAGTACATACTAATTTGTGTCAGAGACTCTTACCCGTACCAGAAGATCTAATTTCTTAACAAAATTATGTTCCTATAGTTTTTCAGGAATTTCAATAGTTTTCATTGGTTATATATTATTACAGATGATATCTCAGTATCCCCCAAAACCAGTAGGAATTTATCCTTAATTTAACTGGTGTGAAATATTCTCATGATTAAGCTCTCCAAAAAATATTATTATGATTTATAGATTATAGAATCTTTTAATTACTATAATTTTATTTTTGTGAAAGGGTCAGGACTGCAAATTCAGAAGATAAATATATAGATGCGATTTCAATTATTGAAATGAAAAGATTTCATGTTTTTTTTACCCTCTGGAGTATACTCTTTATTTTTGGTATGAATTTATTAATTTCTGATATAAATGCAAATTTAGAACAGGATCTTAATTTTTCACAATATAATAATGCTAAGCATGACTTTTCTATTAAATATCCTAGTTCTTGGAATATTACAGAACTGAGTTCAAAGAGTATGGAAAATCTCTTAAATGTGGAAATTAAATCAGAATTCGAGGGACCTCGTGACATGATTCAAGAGAAATTTGTTATTAGTATAAATCTTCTTCCAGATAAGACTAATTTCAATAAATATGTAGATGACGCATTATCACAACTCAATCATACATTTAAGGATTTCAAATTAATCTCTGACAACTTTGTTGATGATGATATTCAATCAAGAACAATCTCTTATTCATATCTTGCAGGGATGCCTCCAATTTCTACTAAACTCGTAATGACTACTGAAATACTTGCCTATGCAGATAAAGTATATGTATTATCATTTGGAACACCTCCAAATAAATACTATGACCTTTTACCAGTAATGAATGAAATATTTGATTCATTCAAAATATTAAATAGAACTCAAATGATTTAACTACCTATACTTTTCAATTTTAATATAAATCAC
>JBHIVA010000016.1:0-44143 GCA_042138015.1 Nitrososphaeraceae archaeon
TCTAAAATTAATAGGATTATCATTTTTTATTGTATTTTCTTTGAATTATTTTGCTAGCAATAATATTAGCGATAATAACATCAATATTTTATCCCATGTACTAGCTCAAACTGAAAAAGAAAAAGATTCTATTAATAACAATAATAAGGAATCAAAAAGTAGTAGTGATAATAAGGATTTAACTACAATAACAGTACAAATAGACAAAAATAACATAATAGAAAGTAAAAATAATAATGATGAAGATAATTTCCTTAAAATAGTCGGATATCTTAATGGAGAAGGACAAACAGAGTATATTGATTTAAATGATATTAATCAAGAAAAGGAAGAAATAAACCAAAACGAAAAATTTCTGAAAGTTAACTTGAAATTTAATAAAAGTACTGATATTTCCAGTACAATGGTTGATGATGAGTATTTTGTATGTGCTTATTTGATGGAAGAAAACAATAACAATAGAGTAGAAGAGCTAAACAAGTCAAACATTGCTCCTTATGACTGTGATGAAGGAAACATTGGAAAATCTACTACCAAAGATTCAGTAACCCTATTCTCTACAATGAAAAAATTCGCTGATTCTAAAACATTTTACATTGCCAACCACAAAGACGTAACAGTATCGGATAAATCTGATCCAGATGAAGTAAAAGTGATAATAAAAGTCCCAGTACATGATGCCAAGGATATAGATGATATGAATGTAGTAGCAATGATAAAAGGTGAATATCAAATAAAAACAATTGACGTGCAAGAAGAATTAAAAAAAGGATATGATAATGACATAATTCCAGTACAATTCACATTTGATAGGCAGACACAAGTTGGCCCTATTCAAATAGGCGATTTATTCTTTGGCTGTGCAACATCTGATGAATTTCCTAATCAAAATTCGGATTGTGAAAAAAGAATGCTAAAGAATTTAGATAAAGCAAACAAGATATGTGCTAGAAAGGATAACAAATGTTAGTAGAGATATTTAGTTAGTAAGTCACAATGAATTTTAGATTTCATTTTTAAACTGGAATAGGGATATAATAGTATCAAAAAATAATAATTACGAATTTGAAGAAATCTAAAAAAGACTTCGTTTTACATCGGACTATATTATACTATGGACTTTATATTTTGTATTTTTTCAATTCATTTTAATTCACTTTGATTTATTTTAAGCCTAATACACTAAAAAATAGCTTTATCACAAGGTATTTCATAGTTTAGTATAACTTCTGCACCATCAAAATCTTTTATAAAATTGTTATCTCTATCATCAAAGAATCTTAGAGTATATGTATCAGGTTCCATCTCTTCAACAAATATAAATTCTTCAATATTGCCGGACTCATCCGTTTCGAAATAACCGTATAAATCTACATCATCATTAGAATTGACAAGTTCCCAATGAACAATCCCGTTTGGATTAAAACCATTTACGCTAAAAAAGATTCTATGGTCAAAAGTACTTCCACATTCTGGAAATATAGTAACATTTGGAGATTCAGCATCTGCGGATATAAAATCTAATATCTTATCGTTGGAAAAAAAACTAATATTAAAAGAAATAAGAATTACTAAAGAAAAGTAATTTATCATATATTAATATACCATAATTAATATTAAAAAATTTTTAAAAAATAATCCGTAATTTTTTATATAAATTTACTATTGATTAATAGATGTAAATTTTATTTAACTTCTTTTTTATATTATTGTTATAGAACTTGTTTTCCGATTGGTATAAGTGTTTAAAATGTATGAGATTTTTCAAATTCAACGATATGCGAAATCAGTATCAACAGCCAAAAATGACAGGAGATGTTAAAAATGATTCCATTAAAATTTTAAATCTTTTATCTTTTATGTAAACTATTAGAAAGAAAATTATCTGTTTTTAGATTCTATGACATCAAGGAAGGTATAATAATTCTCAAGGAAGAATTTCGAAAGTTTCAAAGTATAAAACCTAAATATATTTTGATTAAAATAAATGATTATAACAGTATTATTGTCTTTCCAAAACGAGAGTGAATCCTTATCGAATAGGTTCCCTCGTGTTTTTTATTATTTATTCCTAAAATTTTATTTTGTTTTTGCAACATCTATTATTTTTATGGCAGTAGTTCCAGTTGGATCTTTTAAAATTACTTCTGCTATCTGTTTCAAGGGTTCTATTACATCTAATCCACTTTCTTTAGTTGGTTCTATAAAGTCATATAAAGATAATGTGACTTTATTTTTATCAATATTGTTTGTCTCGGAAATCTTATTTGCTACTAGATCTACGAGTTGTACTTCATTTAAATTCTTTAGATTCTCAATAGTAGTTGAAATATTTGAATTATCAACAGATTTAGTCGTAGTTATATTAGTGTTATTACCAAGATCTGCGGTACTGCTTGCTATTTCAGTTTCTTGATCTACTGTGGAATTTGAAGTATCTTTTTCAGTCTCAACTGGTTCTATATATCTACTGAGAATAGATTCAGTTTTAATTTCTTCTTCCGTTAATTCTTTTTTTTCTACTGATTTCTCTTCCTTCATTTTTTCACATGTTTCTGCATCAAAAAGTTTTTTGCAGAGCTCTTGTTCTTTTTTATCTTCTTTATCTTTATCTTTATCTTTATCGTCTTCATCTTCCTTACCTGCAAAAACCTCTTTTAAATATTCATTACCCCCTACTGATTTTAGAATTGAATTTTTTTCTAACGTATTATTATCTACAGTTATTACTAGGATAAAGGAGATGAACGCTATACTAACCAATGATAGAAGACTATTAATGGTAGATTTTTTCATTATTACATTAGATATTAGATACAAGTTATTTTTATGCATTATGTTTGAAATTTCAAGAAAAATCTTGATTATTTTCCACAATCGATGAAAATCTTTATCTTTTGTAATAATTACTTCAATATATCATTTAATAGTTGAGGTGGTATAATTAAATAATAAACTTAAAAATTAACTTGATTATAGAAAATTAGAAATTTATAATAGACAAAATTTGAGTAATATTTATTTTTAGAACTCTTGAAGCTCACAATGCGAAATTCAATCATAGAAATAAGTTCCTAAAATTTTTTAAATTGAAAAGAATAATTCTATTTCATATAACTTACTACATATTTTTTGAAAAATAAGTTATAGATTATGATAATCTAAATTAAAAAAAGAAGAGTTAATTTTATAATCTATGAGATTGTTTACTTCCATTTTTTTCAAAAGTTAGTATCGACGATTTCATAACGGGTCAATCCTCATCTTCATCCTCATCTTCATCCTCATCTTCATCCTCATCTTCATCAGTAGGTGGTGGTGGGGTGACGATATTATCAGCTCTCTCAGCTGGACCGACCTGATCTGCAACCACAGTATATGTTGCTACGAATTCATCTCCTTCCAAATTATGAAGGGCCAATCCATTACCTACAAAAGGAATAGATGCAGAAAATGACGTAGCTCCTTCTGGATATTGTGGTTGTATAAGTGATGAAATTACTGAACCTTGACCTCCTGGTAAAGGTAGGATACTCATTGTTCCAAATTGTGGAGATATTTTAGGAACAGTTGGTTGGGTCTCTCCAGAAGTCATATTTCTATATAATATCTGAATCTCAACTGGTTTTGAAGAAGTAAAAGATAGAGTCCCTTCATATATTGTATTATCTCCCTTTAACTTTAATATAGTGACACTTTGATGCGCTTCATGTCCAGGAAGAGGATCTGGTGATGATGTAACTACTCCTTGTTGAATAATTTTTTTAGTATCTCCTCCTTTTTCTTGTGTGATCAATTGATTTGACTCTTGTGAGGTTTGTGCTGTGGCTAAAGAAATTTCTCCTCCCTCAGTTGAGTACGCAAAAAAGATTATAAAAGATGTTAAAGAGAGTAGAGAAGAGATGGAGATCAGATTTACAATATTAATCTGATTTTTCATTAATATAAAAGGTATTTAAAGTATGATATATTCTTTTTTGATCCTTTTATTAATATCGCGATTCCAAATCTTCCAAATAATGGACAGATAGTTGGTTGCTCTAAAATTCTTTTCCATTTATCGCAATGATATATTGGGATATTTTATCCATCATTCTTTATAGCCTTTCTCTGTTATTTGACCGTTAAAAAAGTCCTTAATGATCTCATTTCTTATCTATCTCAAGCGATAGAGGGATTCTTCTGGATTATTCTTTGACTCTTTATATGCATCTTCTATTACCATCCTTCTTTGTGTTAAATATGTCTTCTTTCTAAGTCTATATTTCTTTAAAACCCACTTAAATCCTGGAATAGCTGCTAGAAATATTATTGGAATTAATAGAACATTCAAATATTCAGAAATAGTAATTTCTTCCCTAAAGTTGGCTGTAAGTTCAGTCCCATATTTTGTCATATTAAAATTGAGTTTACTACTTAGTCAACAAACAAATCCCGGAACCAAAATATAAATGAATTAAAAAATTCCACTATCTGTAATTGATCCTGCTTAATAGAATTAGAAATATTTCTAGACCAGTAAGCAAAATCATAACTTAATCCCTTCATATATTTCGAAATAAGTTATTTGTCATAGTAATAAATAAAGTTTATTATAAAAATAATAATTTTAATTAAATTCTAATTAACGTTATAAAAGTCTGGACGAAATTAATAAGTTTCACATTAATTATCTAATTTAATTATAACTCATTTATTTAAATTCAAAATAAAGGATTTAACTTTAATTTTTGACGATTATGATAATTATCCTTAATTCATATGTCTGATGTCTAGCATTAAAAATGAGGTGTACCTTTTTAAGAAAATTATCCCTTAATGATTTAAATTCAAATATCGCTTTTATTAGGTTTGGTTTAGAAGCTTAGTGAATATAAAAAGAAATTCTTTCTGTAACTACAATTCGTAGAAAAACATCACTATCTATACTATAATACCGAATAGATAATAATCATCTGATAACATAATTTTACGCTTCAAAGTATAATTCACCTGTGTATTACATTTATAATTTATACCTAATAGAGAATAGCAATTTCTAAATGATGGTATATATATAATGAATTATGGCTACTACTACGAGAATCAGAGAGAATCAATTTGATCATAGTAATAGTATAATTTTTAGAAGAGGAACTGTGAGTTTAATGATTGTAGGAATAATAATAATTATTGTTGGGATAGGATTGGAAATTTCTACAACTGAAATTCCAGTTATTTTATTTCTTATTGTTGGATTAGCATGTATCTTATTTTCATTTATCTTTATAATAAAACAATTTGAACGTTCCATAGTATTGCGTTTTGGTAAATTTCAAAAACAAATTAAACCAGGTATTCATGCTAGAATACCTTTTGTTGATAATGTACTCGTAGTAGATATCAGAGAAAAAGTTAGAGAATTTAATGCAGAAAGGATGTTGACAAAAGATAATGTTCCTGTTACAATAGATGCAATCCTTAGATATAAAATAATTTCAGAAAGAACTAGTGATGCAATATTAAATGTCGAAAATTTTAACGAAATGATAAAGCAAGTCTCTCAAACAACGTTAAGAAATAATATCGGATCATCTTTATTTCAAGATATTTTATCTAAAAGAGAAGAAATCAATCAACATATCAAATCAATTATTTCAAGTGAAGCATCTAATTGGGGCATTGAGGTAACAGGGGTGGAGATCCGTCAAGTAATACTTCCGCAGGAATTGGAAGCTGCAATGTCGAAACAGGCACAGGCAGAACGAGAAAAAAATGCCAGAATTACATATGGTGAATCAGAAATCATCGTTGCAAAAAAATTTGATGATGCTTCCAAAGTGTATAAAAACAATCCTGTAGCTTATGCATTAAGGCAGTCAAATATGTTGTTTGAATCTATAAAAGTTCAAGGTAACACGATTGTAATGGTTCCATCAGAAAGTCTGAATTCTTTAGGGTTTGGAAATTTGGCTATGACTGTAGCATATTTAGAAAACACTAAAAAAGCAGCTAATACAAAGGAACAATTAGAAGAAACAAAAAAAGATGTTTAAAACTAAACTACTTAATAGTTTTTTAAAAGATTTCGCACAAAAACATCAGACTAATAACCAAATTAATCTTTTTACTCATCCAAAATTATCTCAATTCATAGTTTATACATGTATCGATCTAAAATTTCTATCCCTATGATTAGATATTAAATCCATAAAATAAAGAAACGTATTTTAAGTAATTGAAACAGATAATATAATGTACTTTCAAGTAACTTTTATCTTAACATCAAACATAGCAACAATATTCAAATTAAGTTATTCCTTACTACAAAATAACAATATCATTTGAAATAAAAAAGGGATTTTTATCCTAAACGAAGTTTTTTGGTAATTTGTCTGGAGACTGCTCTGATAGTTACTTCAGATACACCTGTAGCATGAGCTATTTGCGATTGTGTAACCTTTTTCTTTGTATTTATTGTAGTATAAAAAAGAGCCACATATATAATAGCTCCTGCTATACCCATTGGATCTCGCCCTGCGCTGAATCCTGTTGTCTCAAGTTTTTTCATTAGTTTAAGAGCTATTCGAATATTCTTTTCTTCGATATTTACATTATGTCCAACTTTTTCTATGATTTTATAGATATTTATTTGAGGGATTTTTTGGTCGAGGTGCAATATTATTTGTCGATACGCTCTAGCTGTTTCACTGTATTTTCCGTTGTTTGCTTTTATAATTTCCCTAATAGTTCTGGGTATACCGAATTCTCTACATACTAGATACAAGGTTGCACTCAATACTGTATTGATCTTTCTTCCTTTCACTAAGCCATCTTGCTGAACCCGTCTGTAGATATAAGCAGTTTTCTCTATTACTGCATCAGACAGACTGAGCTTATCCTTTAATGTATCTAACTGTCTAAATGCAATACTTAGATTTCTTGTAGATTTTTGTATTTGTAGTCTTTTGTCCCACTTTCGCAGTCTATTAAATTTTTCCTGCATTTTAGAATCAATTACATTTCCATGTGAATCAAGTCTAGATGTTCCGATGGTTGTTGACAATCCCTTATCATGAAGGGCTAGTGATGATGGAGGACCATTAGAGGAATTTAGATGTTCTTCATTTATACTCTTCCACTTTTTTGTCGTAGATTCTATATCTTGTGATGCAACTATACCACAATTTGCGCAGATAATCTCACCTGCTTCAACATCGGTGATCATTTTATTTTCGTTAGGATCACATTTTTGACATTGAATTGTTGTTTGCATATTCTTGTTTATATTTATTATAATTATATACAAACAAATATATAAATATTGTAGCTATTGTTGTAAAATTTTTATTATTCCAGTGTGAAACACTTAAAGTAAAAAAGCTTCCTGCTATTTCCTATTTTATTTTATGAGATCCTCTTTCTAATTAGAATTTGCCGAATAGATTGTTAAGGTCAAATATCAGAGAATTAATGATTTAATCCAAAAATCAAAAGATAATTTAAACTAAAAATAAAAATTATTCCTTTTCAAACCCTCTCTGTATCCAATAGTGTGATACTCTTTCATCTCCGATCCAAAAAGTTTCGTCACCAGCATCAAATACTATTTCTTGTGTGCTATCTTCAAATTTCACATTATGTTTATGAAGTTCAAACTAATCTCCTGTATCTAATTTAATCATAACTTCACCGTTTTAATCTAGGCTATTTTTTAATGCTTCATAATTTGCGATATTTCCAAATGGTTCTTATATTTTATTAATCTTCAGTTGACCGAAGTAAATTATTTTCAATTCTTTTAAGCTTTTCATAATTTTATAAAAAAATAGTATCAGATTTAGTAGAAATTAGTTCTTATGATCTAACTTCAAATATAAATTAAAGCTCGGGGATTTTGTTAGTCATTATGAAGTTTTTGATATAATAATCTTTATTCGCTGTGGGTATCAGGATAAGAATTTGATAACCAAAATAATGGTTGCTTAAAAATGGAAATATATCCTAATGATAAAAAATAATGATTTCAAAATTAGAATAGGATTGAAACAAAGATTTGTTTTTTTTAAGATAAAAATTTAGAAAATCGACGTATCAAATTTTTAAAGATGGTTATTTATTCCTAATTATGTCTCTATATATTTATAACTTCCAAATCTCTGATATTTTATAGCTTCCTTTATGATTGTTAATAAAACCTGTTCAGCCATTTTGCTTAGTATCCCAACATCATCTTTGTATTCATCAAAGGAAGAATGATCTTTATTCCCAAGATATACTTCTTTAATATTATACCCAGATATTGCAGCTTCGATTAAAAACCATACATCGATACCCCATCCATCAGGAGGGTTGCAGTCCAGCATTTTTTTCCATAGCTTAACATTTGAACACACTTCTCCGCTCAAAGGTTGTTCAATGTGAGAAATTTCTGGGAAGAAGATTCGTAGCATGGGTTTTGCAATAAGTTTTGTAACAGCAGCATCACGTGGATGTCTTTGATAAAATCCTCTTGTCATATCATATCCGCCTTCTAATACTGGTTTTGCCAAGTCATCTATCCATGAAGGGGTAATATTTTTTATATCAGAATCTAAAAATAGGATGGCCTTATAGCTATTTCCATTATTGTTTATATCAATAAAATTACTTGTGGTTTCTATTAAACCAGTCTTCATAGCTATTCCTTTACCTGGAAATTTTTGCAAATTTTGTTTTACGATCTTGATACCCCCAATACTACTTGCGATTTTTATTGTATCATCGGTAGAAAAACCATCAACTATTAAAATATCTGGGTTTAAATTGCTTCTTTTTATATTTACCAAAAGATTCTCAATTGTACTGCTTGAATTTTTTGTGCATAATATAACTACCAAATCCGATGTATGAAGTTTAGGTGAAACCAAATCAGATTTTTGAATAACATCCTGTTTAGATACATTTTCCATTTTTTATTTAATAGATATTAGCTCATATAGTTCTTCATTTTAAAATTAATTATAAATAGACTTTATATTAATGGAGTATTTTTATTGACTTTAACCTCTAATCAACAGATTATTAATATAAATTAATTAAAATATTATTTATTTTTTCAAGAAATATCTAAATTTAAATATCTTTTAAAATTGTAAATAATAGGATATCTGAATAAATCATTTTGAGATTAATTATATACACTGGTAAAGGCGGTACAGGAAAGACAGTAACAGCATGTGCTACAGCTATCAAATTAGCAGAAAGAAATCATAGAACTTTGTTGATCTCATCTGACCCAGCGCATACTTTAAGTGATGCTATTTCTACTGAAATTGGTTATGAAGTTAGAAATGTACTTGCTAATCTAGAGGCAATAGAAATTGACCCAATTTTTGAATTAACTACTAAATATATGGACCTTTTATCATATACTACAAATTATTTATTTGGTAAAGGAATAGATTCGCATATTGCATATGAAATAGCAATGATGCCTGGTATGACTCAACTATTTTCTCTTCTCAAGATTGAAGAGGTTGTGAGAAAAAAGGATTATGACTCAATTATTTTAGATATGCCTCCGTCTGGAGAGGCATTGAGATTTCTTTACTTTCCAAAAATAGTTAGTTCAATAGGAAAAAATTATGTGAGCTTAGGTAATTTTTTTGGAGGTATAGCAAAGATATTTCAACCGTTTTCAAGTTATTATACATCATTAGAATCTTTTATTTCACATGGAGATATACTTAAACGTCTAGATGATTTATTTAATATTATATCAGATCATTCTATTACTAGTTTACGTTTGGTCACTAATCTGGATTCGTTTAGTGTAAAAAATGCTAAACGTGCACTTATGTCTGCAAGTCTTTTTGGAATAAATATTGACCTAGTTATTATCAATAAAATAAATCTTAAAAATCAATATGATAATAGAATTGAAGATATAAAGACAAACTTTTTTCCTTTACCATGTAAGACTGCAAAGTTATATTCGACAGAACTCAGAGGGATTGAAATGTTAAAAAGGTATGGTGAAGAAATTTTTTCAAGCCAAGACCCTTCCAAAATATACTTTAAAGAAAATATTTATTCCATATATGAGAGCAATGACTCGATATCCATAAGATTCAAAATTCCTTTCATAAAAGGTGCAGATATACAAACTAAAAAAACAAATGATGAAGTTTTAATTCAGATTAGGCATGCTATAGGATATATTGCTAATTCTGTTACATTGCCACTAGCTGCCATAAATATGAAATTAGTATCTACTAAACTTACTAATAACGAGTTAGAAATCATTTTGAAACGCTAATTACTAGTATTTTAACATGTAATTCTCTTTTATTGGATGTTTAGTGGAAAAGTCAGTACATTAATATACGTAACTTCTATAATAAACATAAACAAATAAAATAAACTTTTTTGATTAACAAATCGTAAAATTGATATAGAGATCTTGTTTCTACTCAAAGAATTAGATATTAATTTATATCATTATTACAATTTTAAATTATCTTAAAAACAGCGTGCTTTAACTTCATTATCGCCTATTAAGAAAATTTTCCTCCAGCCCTAAAATCCTCTTCATGTCTTGTAACTATTGTATTGGATTTATCAAAATCTTTAATATATTTTTTTTCACATTCTGTCTTCTCAGGTGGGCCTAACTCTTCAGAAGTGGCACATCCGAAATACATGTCTCCATACTGTATTGTACCTAATTCAGTAGATCTTGGAAAATCAAATGGAACCTTTATTATATACATTTTATCTTTATCAAAATTTTTTTTATCAGTTTTTTTTAATTCATCAGATATATTTATTGTTTTTATTTGATATTCACCACGTACCATTGCGATTACAGTGAGGTAATCGACATCCTTTTGGTCATAAATAGGTGTAATGATCTCGATGGATACTTTATCAGTTTCTTCGTTTTCCTTCTCATTTAAGCTGGTTAAGTCAGTACTTTTTTGGAATTTACCTAATGTAGAAAAAAGTCGTGCGTTGACTTCATCTGTATCTTCTGATGTCATAGATTCATCACAATCGTATATTCCAATACTACTAAGATTTTTATATGAATCTGGTACTATGCCTTTTAATATGTAACCGCATACGAAATATTCATCATTTCCAACGGTAGCGATACTGTTGGTTCTATTAAATTCTAGAGTTGAAGTTAATGATTTTTTATTCAACTTTTCCTTATCTTTTCCTATATCTAGATACTGAATTTTTGCTTCACCATTAATGTAAGCTACAATCTTTATTTTATCGGTATCTTGTAGTTCTATATTATTTAAATTCATTCTAACTTTTAATTGCAACACGTCTTTATTTTTAGCCTTATCATCTTTTACACCAAATACAAAAGTATCATAATGAAATGACAAAAATAATAAAATAATGAAAAAAATGGATAAAATAACAGGAGATATTTGAATGGATGACACTATTGTTTAAACATCTTTAACATTATTTATTCTATCACCTTGATAATTATAGGAATATGAATTAATTAAAAATTTAAAACGCTAAAAATCATTATAATCCACAAAATATAATTGAATTAAACTATTTCTAATATATGAATGATTATTAAAATTTTTAAATCCTTAATTTTAGAAATATATAGAAATAATAAATCAAAAAGGAGTATTATTTTTGATACACATAAAAAAGATAAAATATCTAATAACTAAATACTTAACGATTTAACAATATTTTAGTCAAATGTTTTTTCGAGTGTTTTACTTATCTTCTATAGAAGTTGTATTATTTTCCGGAAGTGTATTTGCAAACGCAGATATTTTTTTATCCTGTCCAATATATTTTACAAAAGGATTTGTTTTCAGATCATCCAGAACCTTTTCGTCGGTAACTTTGATAGCAAACCCTTTCATGACATTATCATAAACATGTAATAGTTCAGCTCCAGTATCTTTTAGTTCAGAATTATAGAATTCTCGCGGATCTAATGAATTGGTTTCTTCTTTATTAGCTCCTTCTAGATAAATAATGAATTGATTTGGAATTATCTGGTCTTTTTTAGAATTTTTTTCAATTAAATTTTGATTGTTAAACGAGGAATCGGAAATAGATAACGTTTTGTTCGACTCATCTTTTGTATAAATATTTTCTATCAATGGAAATGATAAAAAAATACCTACAATAATAATTCCTAATAAAAAACTAATTCTAAAATTATAGCTAAGATTCATTTTCTATGATTTATATCTATCAACGAATTTATTAATACTTTTAAAAATTTTTATTAGTATATAATATAGAGTAAAATGAAATTTCATATTTTTCTATATTTTCCTTCTTTTTTATTAATTAATTTGGTGTTTTAGATTTTCAAAAAATCTAATATGTTTAAGCTTTTATAATTAAAAAATAAAGGACAAATCATTTGATTCAACTGTTGTGTTGTTAAAGTTATTAGAAAGTTAATTGATATAAATAATAATAAATGATCAGGAAGACTTTATACATTTTCAAAATATTAAATAATCAAACTTCATGATTCTAATGCTTAAACCTATCTTAACATATGTTGCTGATATAAATACTGAACAGGATTTATGATAAGGGTTTGTTTAGTTCCTCCTGCTTTTTAAAATTTGGAAAATCGACTTTTTTGTTAAATATAGGGAATATCAATTTAAATATATATTACCGTTATAGTAACGTAAAATAAATACTGAGTTTCATTAAGTAGATTTGTTATTTTAATTTTAAGTCTCTGAAATCTGTCTAGAAAATAACTTATTCAAATAAAATTTAGTTTATCAGAACATTGATTGTAAAATCATGTCTATTAATCCTTCTATTTAATATTAATTAAGGATTATTTGATAGCTTTCCCATTTATTTGAGTCATTCTTAATAATATGTTATTTAAATTCAATTTCAATTTTCTAAAAGATTTTGTTTATCTTTAATAATTGTTATCAATTTTTTTAATTTTTTTATACTCATTTCATGCAAGTGATGTTCCAACTTTTCGATATCATTATTTGCAGTATCTTCATTGACTCCAATCAATTTAAATAATTCGAATAACAAGTTATGTTTATTTATAATGTTCAAAGCAATTTTTTTCCCATTTGCGGTCAATTTAATTCCTCGGTATTTTTCATAAATTAACAATTCCAATTCATCTAATCTTTGAGTCATTTTTGTTACACTAGGTGAACTAACATTCAAATATGTTGAGATATCTACAGTAGTTGCATAACCTTTACTTTGAACTAATTCATATATAACCTCCAAGTAATCTTCCATCCTAGAAGTCTGACTATTATCCTCTTTCTTTTTCATTCCGATGTTAGCATTACGTATAGATTTTAATCTATCATTTTCTCCGATAAATACATCCGATTTGAAATTATTATAATTGTCAATCAAACTAGTAATAACCTAATTAATATGTTATTGATATTCACTTAATAATTTAATCATATCAACAAACCTGTTATATACATGATAGACATTCCTATAATAAATCCAATTGCAATACTTTTGTCTGTAAGTATATTTTTGGAACTAGAATATTCTTTTAACCATCCAAATATACTATAGGCAACTTGAAAGATAGCGCCTGCGCCTATAGATAAGAAAATTACTGTAGAAATTGGAGAATAAATAAATCCACCAATCCAAGCACCAATTATTGTAGGACCTCCTGCAATTAAACCAAAAATAATCAATTTTCGGATTTTTAATTTTCCACCTTTTGAGAATGGAGCAACTATTGCTAAACCTTCGGTAGTATTATGGATAGTAAAACCTACTATTAAGAAGGTGCTCAAAGCTACTTCTCCTAACAGGACTGCTGAGCCTATTGCCAATCCTTCACCAAAATTATGTAGCCCTATGCCAATAGAGATCATTAAAGATAATGCTAATGGCTTGAGTAACATATCGTTTCTACGTATTACGGATGAAACTGTATTCTCAGAAGTGGATAAGTAGGTGGTGGGATTTGGATCTAAGTCGTTATTGGGTTTTTGGAGTGACATTTCTTCGTTATTATTTCCTTCAATAGGATCAAAATCATTATTCTTTTTATTATCTATATGGCCTAATTTTTTTTCAGATCTGTTAACTAATTTATTTGCAATGAACAAGAGGAAGATAAATGAAATTATCGTAACGAGTATAATTAACATTTGTCCGCTTAGAATTTCGGCTAAGTTTTCTGTTGAGATATCATTAGCCTCTAGTAATGCTTCTATACCTAGAAAGACTAGTAATCCAACAGTTATACTGAGAAAGAATTTATATGTACCTACTTTTAACCTTCTTATAAACGGAAACCATAACATTCCTATCATAACTGGAATTATACCTACATAGGTTCCAATTATAGCAAACAAAGATACCTTTTCAAAATTGGGTGTAGGAGCAGGTGCTGCTGCTTCTGCTAGCTTGCTAAATCTAGTACCATCATCGACAGTTATTCCTATCTCATAAGGTTCCGCAGGATTCCACGAAAATGGTATAATCACTTTTGCTGTAGAGAGTCTAGATAAAACGTTACTTGGTTCAATAGCTGCTGAATGTATGCGGTCGTTGACGTCAGCTTGTGATATCGTTACTTCTAATGGTCCTGTGTTTCGAATATATGCTACAATTATATCGTCTTGAAATTCAATCTTTTCAAATGTTATCTCCGGTAATGGAATACCACTAGAAATCAAATTCTGTCCTGCAGGGCTTAGAAGAAAAGATATCATTCCAGCTAAGGCAAGAAATGGTATTATTCCAAAGATAATTTTTTTCTCAATTGAAAAAGATTTTCCTTTTTTCTTTTCTTGGTTTATGTTTTCATATTCCTCCACTAATTTTCAACTCCGTTATTCATATCAACTTGATTTACATTTTGATTTAGAATTTTTTCATTTGTTGACTTGGATTTGTTTTTATTGGGATCTATGACGTTCTTATTTGTGAATTGGGTAGGATCTCCTTCCATGACTAAAAATAAACCCATCCAACCTTTTTCTGCAAATTCAGTTTTATGAGCGTGGAACATAAACTTTCCAGGGAATTTGTAAGTGAATTCTAATATTCCTCTTTCTGCTTGACTCATGGTTACCATGTCTGTATATTCATCAGGGTTTGGCATCGTTCCAGTTCTATACAAATAATATAGATTGGCATGAAGATGAAAGTTATTAATAGGATCAAATTCAAGCATATTTACAAGATAGATTCTGATCAATTGATCCTTTTGAATTTGAATTGGATGGTGCATATAGTAGTAGGGAATGCTGTTGACACCGTAAAAGTTATTTTCTGTATCAAAATCAGTATCAAAACCATTCATAACCATAACCATCTCATCTGCGGGAATTCTAGGAGTTTTCGGATCTACTATATAAACTCCGTATAAGCCGTGACTGATATGTTCTTCCAAGGGTTGAATATGACAGTGATATGGAAAAACACCATAGGGTTCAGCTACAAATTCATACGTAAATGTACCTCCTGGTCCTACTCCTTCGAAAACCCCATCCATATCGGCTTTATGTATACCATGAAAATGCATTGTGTGAAATTTAGAACCGTTGTTGATAAATTTGATTTTTACAATATCACCTTCTGTTGCTCTAATAGTAGGACCAGGAGTAGTTCCATTAAATGTCCAGAGATTATAATATACCCCAGGAGATATCTCCTTAATTTCATGATCTGATGCAATTATTGTAAATTCCCTAGTTATAGTACCATTTGAATCCGTGGATACTCTTCCATAATTAAAATCCCTTAAATATTGTTCAGGATCTAATACCGCATTTTCTAACGACATAACCTGTGACATTGGATCCAAGACATTTCCGGTGGTATCCTTGGCTTTATAGCCTGGCAAATAACCACCAAATGTCTTTTTAATATCCTCAGATTGAGCATAAGCATAATTTGAATTCATAGTTGGAAATGATTTATCAATAGATAAGAACATGTAATATATTGAAACTGAAAATAGAATTACACCTATAACATATCTTAGCATAATATATTTTAATTGGACCAGTAAATAAATGTTAGTCTAGTCTAAAATTAATATATTATATTATAATATTTATAACAACGAATTAATAATTAGATAACCCTTCGAAACGATCTATTAATTTTTCATTAATATTATTTACAACATATTAATAATAACCATTGAGATAAGATTAAAGTAAATAACTGTACTAAAATAACATCATCAAGTAGTCCCTGCTTGAAGTAGTAACGAGTAATGGATATTTACCGAAGATATTTAAAAATTTTAAACAATAATACTAATTTAATATCACTGGTTAATGTGTTTATAAAGTAGTTATATACTCAAGAGTAACCTAAGATGAATCAATTCTTTTTATAGAATGATAATTTAAAATTTTTATCGAAAAAAAATATCACAACATGAATAAAACTGATCAACTAATAATTAAATCATGTGTAAGTACATTATTATTACTACTTTATATCTACTATTGCTATAACTACGTTATTTGCTTGGCGATCTTGTATTATTGTTTCTCTACCAGGTTTTACAATTTCTTTTACTTTGTTCAATTTATTATGTTTCAATTTTTTTAAATCTCATTATATAATCATTATTAAGTTATTTAATCTTTTCACAGTAAATCTATGTAGATCATTATAGACATATTATAGATAGAATCTATAGGTAATTTGATATTTTAGTTAACTATTGTTAACATTTATTTATGAGTTATCAAGATTAAACATAGTGTATAGTTCTATATAACCTAAGTCATAAGTATCAAGTTAGCCATAGTATAAGTAAAATAATAGGTAAGATATGACTATTACTTTAGAATAAAAAGATATTGTGATAATTTAAATTTGCTAAAATAAGGAGTACAATCTATAAAATATATATGATTGGATAAAATTCTTTGTCTTTCTTCGGTATCAATATGTTTTTAGATAGATTATTTTAAAAGGAAATTGAAAAAAAAGTGGATTATAAATCAGGACTTTGAATAGTATAAGTTAAATAAAAAAATAAATTTAAATCGAATTTATAATCTTGAATGAGTTTGTAATAGTTCTCCAATTTCATTATGCATCTTGATGAAATTTAATCCCTTTTCAGTAGTCTTATACGTCTGTGTTACTTCTACATAGCTAAGAAGGTCATTTTCAATTAGAACAGAAAGGTATTCTTTTAATTGTGCATAACTTAGAAAGGCTTTATACATAATTTTTGTCTTGGTTGTTCCTCCATTAGCTGCATCTAGAATCATTCCTACTATTTCTGTTCTGCTTCTGTATTTCATATTTTAGATGAGTGTATTTTAGTTATTTAAATTTTCTATTAAAAATCTAGTAAAAGTATACCTTATAATTATATCATCAAAATAAACATATCAATATAAATACACCAATTTTCCTAATATTTTATAAATTGGTTTTATATTAATGATATTTTATTATAAAATGTTATAAAAAAATGTACTTTATGTACGGTCAAAAGTATCCCCCCTATTGATTCCGATACATCTTTGAAATCTTGGATAAAATTATAGATACGCCTAAAATAATAATAGCATGTAAAATCTCTTAGATCAGATCCGATTTTAAGGTGTTAAAACAATAACATATCTTCTAAATTCTCTCTCATGTTCACTAGATCTTTAACTAACCTAATCTATCAGTTTCTCTTTAAGGGTATAATAATTTATTTATAAGATAATATTTTACCAAAATCCTTACTATTGGTATATAATTAATTTAATCTATATATTCGAGTAATGTCTTTTGCCTTGATCTCGTATTTCTCCTATTTTTATCACGAATCAAATTTGAAACCTTCAATCCAACTTTTCTTACTGTTAATATTTTCTTATTAGAATCTATAATTTTATCTGTATCTGATAACTCATTTCCAAAAATAAATTTATCCAACAAATCATCGATTACAGATTCAATACTTTTTCTATTTTTTTGATAATTTGTATATGATGTTTCTCGTGTCTCAATACGGAAATCTGTCCTTACTAATTTGATTGCTACTGTTCTAAACTGATAATCATTATTTATAACTCTTTCAAACAGTTCATCAACTAATTCGTGCAAACATTTTTTGATTTCTTCTCTATCTTGTGTAAAATTATTTAAAGTAGATTCATTACTCAAAGAAATGTGATCATCTCTAGGAATGACTGGCTCATTATCTTCTCCATTAGACACTTGCCACATCCACGTTCCTGTTTTCCTTCCAAACTTTTCAATTAAAATCTGTACATCTGTTTCCGCTAATTGACCTATAGTTTTGATTTTCATTTCTCCTTTTAGTATTTTTTGGGTTTTCACTCCAATTCCTGAAATCCTTTCCACTTCCAATGGATAAAGAAATTTATTAATTTTCTCCTTGGACACAATAATGAGACCATCAGGTTTCTGATAATCCGAAGCAATTTTAGCTACGGATTTTGATGTTGATACACCTATTGATGTTAATAATCCTCCGCAACTCTCTTGAATAGTTTTTTTAATTTGTTTAGCATATTCTTCTATTGTAAGATTTGAGCTAGAAATTTTAGCTGTGCAATCTAGAAATGCTTCATCTATACTCGCCTGTTCAAAGCTATCTGAAAAACCTTCTATTATTTTCATTATTAGTTCTGACATCTTATTATAATATGATTTGTCTACTGTAAGCAATATTAAATTAGGACATAACTCTAACGCTTTGTATAAAGGCATTCCAGATTGAACTCCAAGTCTCTTTGCTTCATAAGAACATGTAGCCACAACACCTTTTGTAATATTCCCAAAAGTTTGATTTGTCATTATTACAGCATGTTGTTTTCCTTTTAAAGAAGTATTTCTT
The DNA here is from genome assembly GCA_042138015.1 of Nitrososphaeraceae archaeon. Classification (GTDB taxonomy): domain Archaea; phylum Thermoproteota; class Nitrososphaeria; order Nitrososphaerales; family Nitrososphaeraceae; genus TH1177. The sequence continues at coordinate 18,836 of JBHIVA010000016.1, forward strand.
ATCTCTTCACATGAGGAATAAAACGAATTTATATCCACATGAAGAATTACTTTTCCTGTCCAATTTTTGATTTGATTATGTTTGTTACGCATCAATTTGATCTTATATGTGAATTAATTGTAAAGAGCCTAATACTGAATTTATCTTCTCCTTTTTTTTGGTCGAAGTCCATTCTCAATCAATACCTTATAAATTTCAGGAACGGCAAAACAGAACCCTACATGTAAACAGTCAACTTTTTCACAAAAATCACACTGAAGTTCCTTCTTTTTTGAATTTATATATATTGTAACAAGTCTATTCATGGTATTATCTTTTATAGCAATATGATCGTCTATCGCTGAATTAACCTCAAGAAATGGACCATATTCAGTTATCTGTTTGTTAAATGCTACTGTGTTTTTTAAAATAATATCTAAATATGCGTTAAACTTTTGATTCGATGGTCTTTTTTTATCTTTGTTATATAGATCTAGCAAATTATTTTTAACTTCTTCTCTTATTTGAATAGTTGACCACCCTTTTTTTTGAGGCATAGTTTTCCTGTGATAATTTATGTTTAAGTGGGATATAATCTTATTTAATTTATAACTCTATGTAATTAGGTTAAATTAACATAAAGGTTAAGTATTAGAATTAGGTTAAATTAGGTTAATGCATAAAAATTTAACGAGGTTTGAGAATAAATTTCAAAAAACAGAAGAAAATAATAGTATTAAATATTTGTATAAAGAGTCGAATTTGATATCAAAGTGGCAGTTGTATCTTTTCTTTTATAATTGTAATGAGTAATTAATTTCATTTGCATCATTAGCAGATTATTATGACTGAGGTATTTGAATTGCATACTAGATCGAAAAATGTAGTTTTTATAGATGTGCAAGACTACTTATTAAAACTATTCATCTCAAAAATACAAAAAAACTTTGAAAAAATGATAGTATCTTTTTTTTCAAACTTCATTGTTTGAAATGAAAAAAGAAATTTACTCTTCCCATCTTTTCCCATATAATGATATTCTTACAAAAGAAATTGAATCCTGGTATATATATGCAGAATATTTGAGAAAGCAAGATAGCGAGTTGTTTTGTCAAATGTTAAATAACTGTCACAAATACGCTCCAGCAATAACTGCAAAAGGAAATGACTATTCTACAATTTCACTATTTATGACAATTTTACTTGAACTTCATAAAAATATTCTAATAAACAGTATAAAAAAAGATGATAGTATTACCTATAATCTATTTGAAGATTGTAATTATTATGGCAATAAGGATGGTGAATAAATAAAAATTACTATTTCTGGTTGGCTTTTTGATGTATATCCTTCTAAGGACAACGGTAACATGATCTGTTGGATTAAATTAAAACATTCTAAAGGTAACAAAAGAAATGACTATATCTGTATAGAAGATCAATGGCTAAATTTTTTTTATATTGCATCTGATAAAAAATCAGATCTTAAAAAAATAGTCCAAAACGACAATATAAAATCGAATATAGATTCTTACAGATTTGTTAATAAATTTGAAAGAATAACTGATAGAAAAAAATCTACTATCCTTAAGCTTTTGTTAAAGGGCGAAAATTTAAAGTTAGCAAATTATATAGAAAAAATTAAAGGATACCATAACTTTAGATTATATAATGTAGACATATCATTAGAACAAAAATATTTTTTTGAACATAATATATTTCCATTAGGATTTTTTAATATCAAGAATTTAAATTCTACATTAGAATGGTCATCGTCTAAAGAAGATAACGATTGGTCCACAAACTACAATATTCCTTCTTTTAGGAGCATATATATAAAGATAAACCTTCAAAAAGGAAAAATTACAAAACCTACTGATAGATTACGATCAATCACAGTTACACTTTATAAGGAAAAAGTAGATGATAATGACAATACTTGCAATAATAATACTTTTAAAATTGAAAGCAGTTCAGAAGAAGACATTCTAAAACAGTTAACAGATTTAATTAGATCTCTTGATCCTGATTTTATTTTAACTGATGACGGTGATTCATTTACTTTGCCCTATTTGATTCATAGAGCTAAAATAAATGGCGTAGATTTGTATTGGGGAAGAGATAACAATATACCATTAACAAAACCAGCAAGAAATGATGGTATATCCTATTTCTCTTATGGTCGTATGTATTTTAAACCATCAACAATAAGATTGTACGGAAGAATTCATATTGATCTTAGCAATTCTTTTATTTTTAGAACTGGATCAAGTTTTGATGGTTTATGTGAAATTTCAAGATTGTGCAGAATGCCACTGCATGCTGTATCAAGAGCTTCTATTGGAAAATGTTTAACCAGTTTACATCTCTATAATGCAATAAAAAGAGAATTACTGATACCATGGAAACCTGTATTAAATGAACATCCAAAGGCATTGATGGAACTTCACATAGCAGATAGAGGTGGTCTAATATTAGAACCTGAACTTGGTGTTCATGAAAGAATAGCTGAATTTGATTTTATATCTCTCTATCCTTCCATAATGTTAAAGAGAAATATATCAGCAGAAACAATATTGTGTGATTGTTGTTTTGATAATCCTAGATTTATAGTACCAGAATTAAACTATCATATTTGCAATAAAATTGGACTGGTACCAGAATCTTTAAGAATTGTGTTGGAAAAAAGATCTGAATATAAAGAGTTGAAAAAGAAGACATCTAATTCAACTCTAAAAAAGATTTATGACAATAGACAGGCAGTTCTAAAATGGATTCTTGTGACTTCATTTGGATATCTTGGATTTAGTAATGCAAAGTTTGGAAGAATCGATGCACATATAGCAGTATGTGCATTTGCAAGAAATATTCTTCTTAAAACTATGCATATTGTAGAGAACATGGGTTTTGATATCTTTCATGGAATAGTAGATTCGATTTGGATAAGAAAAAATAATACAACAAAAAAAGAATATCTTCGACTAAAAGAAATAATAGAAAAGAATACAAACTTTGATCTATCCTTTGAAGGAATATATAAATGGATTGCATTTCTTCCTTCAGAAATTAAGTATCCTTTCCCAGTACCAAATAGATATTTTGGAGTTTTTGAAGACGGAACAATAAAAACAAGAGGAATAGAAACAAGAAGACATGATACTCCTTTATTCTTGAAACAATGCCAAAATGAGATATTAGAGATTATGAGTAAAAAAGATTCAATTCAGGACATCAAAAAATATCAATTATCTTTAGTAATCAAAAAAGTAAAGATATTTCTTTCTTTACTGAAAACTCGCAAAGTTGCAGTAGAAGATCTTATTTTTACCAAACAATTGTCGAAAGATTATAACCAATATAATAATAGAAATACATTAGAAAATAGTGCTATAAAGAAACTTGAAATAAACGGAGAAAATCTAAAAGCAGGTCAACTCTTGCAATATGTTATAACAGATTATAATGGACATTTATTAAAAAGAACAACTCCTATTCAATTAATAAATTATAATACTAATTATGATATAAAAAAATATTCTGAACTATTAATCGATTCATGTAATACGATATTAAAACCGTTTGGAATTATGTTAACTCAAGATGAAGCAATATATATGTTAAAAAATTATTATTGAATGTATAACTTAAAATCTTATTGTATTACACTTATGGATCGTTATAAATTTTTTTATTAATTTTCTCATTTTTATTTTATGAAGTTGAAGAATAAAAATCCTTAGCTAATATGATAACTCTTGTAGATTTCTATAAAATATAATTAAATATCATAATTTAGTCATATTTTCTTTTTATCAACCTTTATCCAAGATATAAAAACAAATTCTAGTCATAAACTAAATTTGTAATAAACTAAAAGATAAATGAATCCATGATTGATAAATTTTATATTTGCTAAAATCATTTTTAAATACACAATCATTAATAGAATAGATAGTCTCAACGAATGTATCCGAGCAGTATAAATTTTGAAATTTTAATAGATGAAATTAAAATATAACAGTGGATAAATTAATTACATAATAAAAAGAATTTAGACATGTTATAGTAATATTTAATTTCTACACTTATTCTAAATTTTTACATATTAGGCAATTAAGAATAAAGGGTTGAAATTTAATGTATACTAAATTTAATGAATAGAACAGGGTTTATAGGAGATCTCTTAATCAGATACTAAAAGTAAATCCATATCTGTGATTTTCAATAAGTTATATGTTTAAAGAAAAATTGAGATGACATGTATAATAAAAAGAATAGACTATCCTATGCATCTAGAGGTTTTTATATACAAAAAATATGGATGTTTGTAAAAATTAGCATAACTTATGAAATCAAATATTTTTTGATTTTAGATTCCAACAAAATTCAATACATACTATTAGTATTGCCTTAATAGTTTACTCGATTTTCATTAGTTCAACCGGTCCTAATAACTTTAGGATAATGTAGTCTCAATATTTGCTTTTTCTAAAATCTTCGATGCTCAATTTTGATAGAATTTTTCCATTATCTTTTTGAAATTCCCTTAAGTTCACAGAGCCAATAAACATCTACTAAAATAAATTCAATTCAACAATTGCTTCACAGTATTTATTAGAACTCCTTCTTCGATTGGTTTCTTTTTTATTTGATTACTCGTTAATCCAGGAATTATACTTTTAAGTTCTTCTATTATATCTAATCCGGTGATAAATAGGAATTTTATAGAAGAATCTAAACTTTTTATTTGTTTATAAAATTGTATCCCATTAAGATTCCTCATACGTATATCAAGTATTATTAATAAATTATTATCAAATAAGTAAAGACTTTCTTTTAAAAATTTTAATGCTTTTAAAGAATTTGTAAAAGATGTTACATCATATTTATTATTTTCAAGTATATACTTGAGAGTAATTACCACATCTTCATCATCATCAATAATAATTATTTTTTTACCATTACTTTTATTTGCTGTTAGCCTTAACTTATCCCCTCTATAATTATTATTAATAGTTCTAGAAGTAGAAGTATGATTTAGTGATGCGGAATAATAAGGTTGATTCATATAGTTATTTTTAGTTCTTGTAATATTATATAACAAATATTTATTATGTTCAGATATTACATGTTCTCCAACAAGAGAAAAATCATACCGATCAAAAAATGTAGGGAAAGAGGTAAGTAACTTGTAAAAATTTTCTCCTATTGTGACCCTATTAGGAATTGATAAGCAATTTAATTTAGAGCATATATTAACTATAGATCCGAATATATCAACTTGATTGTAACTTCCAGTCAATGCAAAATTTAAAATTCCGTAATCAATTGTAATTTTATAGCTAAAGTTAGGGAGATTTTCTTTTGTCAAATGGTTGTTTATAGTAAGTCTTGTATCCAGAACTTCAAAAAAACACTCTATAACTTTCTTGAATTCATTCTCACTTTCACTTTTAGAGGTTTTCGGAAAGTAAAAAAGTAGACAATCTCCGATATTTTTTACAATTTCTCCATCATATCCTCTAATTATTTTAGTTAAGGAATTAATAAAGATTGAATAATAACTTTCTAATTTTACTTGACTTATAATTGGTAGAATATCAGATGTTGAATTTACTAAATCTATGAAACCTACACAACATTTTTTTGAGCTTTGTATAAACCTAAAATCTTTAGAAGAATGATATATCAATTTGAACCTTTGATTATAGAATATACTGGTATAAAAGAAATATGATGGTTTGAAAAAAAATGAATACCATTTATATATTTATAATATAAAGTTTTGATCTATATTTTACATAACAAGATTCGTTAACTTTCTACCTTTTAAAATTCTAATGTTTATATAGAAAGCACAATATTAATTTTTAATGATTTTTCCATTAGTTATCAAGTTATAATACCTAGTTTCTGTTTGAAACTTTTAGTTAATGATGCATATCCAAAGAAATGAATTAATGAAAAACTGAATCAAATGTAATTATTAATTAAGATCTTATTATGATTTAAAATTTTATTGTCTAATATGCATTTCTTTGCAAATTAAGGTTTATTACTTAACCATGTCGTAATGTTACAAACTAGAGTTTATTTCAAAAATAGTAGTATTCAAATTTACTAACAAATTCAAGGATGTTAAATACAAAAAAATAGAAAACAAGTTTACATTAATTTAAAATAAATATTATTTGTTTAATGTTATACAATTTTATTAATTTCTTCCTAGATAATATATTCTAGATATCACTAAGCTGTTAGTATCCTAATGTATTAAATTTAGCGAAGAAAAAAGTTTACTATAGAAGATATTCTACCGTACTTTATATGCTATGTACCGATGGAAAAACAGCTAACTCGTGAAGAAAAAATTAGGAATAACCTATTTGTTTCATTAAGGATAAATAATCTTCTGCAACATCATATGCAAGCATCTGAAGTTTCATTACTTCAAGGGGAGAATTATTAATCGACATTTTTTTCATAAATTGAATATATTTTTTTTCTTCTTCAGGGTTGATAGTATTTTCAGAAAATTTTTTGAGGCAGTCATGAATACCCATACAAAACAATAATACGTTTCCTTCCCACTTGGATACTAAAGTCGAATATCCTATGTCATCCGCGATTTGTTTTAATTCAAAACATCTATTTTCCAATAATAATGTATACGCATTCTCGTTTACCGTTTTATTGCTTAGACTTTGTTTGTTTGTATCCATAGGTAATATTGTACATCATGTTTAAAATCTTTTTCGGCGCCGAAAAAGATTTAATTGAGTCATCGAAGCAAATAATAAAAGTAAATAATTTTTATAATTCCTCTATTGGTAAAACTAGATTTTAGTAATTTGCATATTTACGTTGTCTATATAAATTGTTTTTTGAATTTTTAGTTGTTGTTATAGTAATTAGGTCTTCTATTCGAGAAAAAATATCTCTGATGTATGTGAAATAAATAAGATAAACAGTAAATAACCTAAAGTTTAACCTATTTTTTTTAATAATAATACGTATTAAATTTTGATAATTTCATAGGTAAAATAGATACGCTATCAAAATCCTTAATGAAATATATGTATTAGTAAACAAACATCTTACTACTATATTGATCAGAATTTTGAAAGACATACCACTAGTATTAATATGTCTTATATGTAGAACATATGATAAACTAAATACATGATATTGATAACATAATTAGATTTAAAATAATCTCTTTTATATCATATTGAAAAATGATTGTGAATAAAAAATATTAATGAATCACGATCTTTAATTACTTCACACGACTTTTATGAGCGAGTGTTCCTACCAAGATAGAAATACTAATTATAGTAACTACGAAAAAAATATTTGCTGCTTGTATCACTTCTGCTGCAACGACAGCAACCAAAATTGCGTATACTATTACTATGAAACCGATCAACAGAAATAACCCCAACATGATAAACCGAATATTGTAGGATAATTTTTCCGAAAATTTTTCGAAGTTTGAGTTATCAGTATTCAGAGTTTTATCTTTAATAGTAACAGAAGAAATTTCTGGATTAATATTTTCATCTTTCTCTCTGTTAGAGAGGACGGAATTTCCAGCAGAATTTGAAGACAGATTATCTTTCATAAATACCAATTGTACAGTATACTATTAATAGTAGGTACATTGTATCGAAAAAACATTTTGTTTAAAATTAATAATACAAAAATTAAATGATTTTAGCAACCCTTTTTACTCATTATAATTTAATAAATATATTTGTCGAAAATTCCAACTACAAAAAAATCCATAATTCTAATGATGATATTGTTTGCAATTATCTTTGGAGTTTTTTTTATTTTCAGTTTATGTATGATGACTACTTTAAACAAAAATTATTAAAAGATTTCATTAATTCTCAAAAATTTATGGCACGAAATATTGCTACAAGCGTTAGTTTTGATCTAGCAGCATATGCGATTGAATTAAACACGATAGCAGAATTATTCGAAAACGATTTAAACAATTCCGTTTTTTCCGGATTGATAGATAAATATTTTAAAAATCTACAAAAAAAAGGTTTTGAGGGGCCATTTTTTTTAAATAGTAATCAAATATTAAAAAATGATACTATCTTTTTGATTCAAATTATATCAACCATGAACTATTCAATGAAATATCGACTCAAGATATTATACTGAGGGATTCAATCTTTTCGCAAGGATATATTGATTCTGAAAATAAACAAAACTATCTATAATATTACCAATTTTTCATGATAGTGTTTTTAATGGATTTGTAGGTTTTTCTGTTCCCACAAGTAAGCTGTTAGATAAGTATTCTAGTATATCATATCTGAAAAAGAGTAATTTAAAAATCGTGGATAATAAAGGTATGATTCTTGACTCTTATTAAACAGAGGTATTTTAAAGACCCCACAAGTAAAAATATTACTTCTGGGGTTTCTGGTGGGGTTAAATATTCATCTTCAAATGCAGAGTCTACAAATATTTTTTCTGAGATCAGCGATTCTGAGTTTGGTAAAATTGTGAAAATAACCGCAGATTTATTTTTAAACAATTATACAAAATATAGGCTTTATCTTGAAACACCTTTTGATTTAATTCTTGATGAAACTACATCAAAAATTAAGGAAGAATATCCTAACACACTAACACTTATAATTTCTTTTAAAACTATTGTTATTATTTTATTTTTGATTTTGTTAAAACTAGGTATAAAATTAGACAAAGAGATACGAAATAAAACCGATGATTTGGAAAAAACTAATATTCAATTAATGGAATTAACTAATAAACTCAAAAAGTCTAATGAAATTTTAAAAATGAATTATAAGTTGCAACGTGAATTTATCAATGTTGCAGCACATGAGCTTAGAACGCCAATACAGGCGATTTTAGGATTTTCAGAAATGTTAGATTTAATGCCTGAAAGAAAAGATTATTTAAAATTCATTATTAGAAACGCTACAAGGTTGGAAAAGCTTGCATAAGATATTTTGAATGTTTCTCAAATTGAAAGTGAAAGTCTTTCTTTGAGGAAGGAATCTTTTGATATAAAAGAACTAATAACTCAAATCATAACTGAATTTCTAAAATAGGGATGATTATCCAAACCTAGAAATAGAGTTAATGAATGATGAACTAATTTTAGTATATGCTGATAAAAATAAAATATCCCAGTTTATAACGAATCTGATTAATAATGTTCGAGAATCTACAATAAGAGGGATAATATCAGTAAAAGTCATACAAGAAAACAAAAATGTCATAGTGAATGTGAAGGATAATTGACGTGGAATTCCTCAAGAGATATTTCTAAAATTATTCAATAAATTTGTAAGTAGATCTGAATTTGGAACAGGGCTAGGATTATATATATCCAAAAAAATAATAGAAGCACATTCCGGCACAATATGGGGAGAAAATAATAAAAATTCAAGAGGAGCGACATTTGGTTTTATGATTCCCTCTGCGATTCACTAAATTTCAAGTTTATTATTGATATAAAAATTTTAGACTATTTGTGCCTTTTGAGAGAGCTAATTTTTTTTATATTCTGGATTAGCACTGCATATTCATTAATTAATTTGTTTTACAAATTTATAAGAATTAGATAAACCTCAAAAGTTTTGTTTATTGATTTAATCTTAGAAGTACGTTATAACTAATAATTAGATAATTGACTGATATTATCTATTATTTATTACTGCTTCTCGTGAGATTAACATAAAGACCTTGTCGGCTACATTTTCAGGACTGAGTGGTTTAAGTGTAAACTCATCAGCACCATAATCTAAAATTCTAGTTTTATGAGAATCTTCGTCAGCTAAAACCAATATTTTAGAATTAGGATTAATCCGTTTGATATTGACTATTAACATACTACCTCTATCATGTGCTATATTTCCACTCATTAAAATCACATCAACTTTTCCTTCCATTTCTTTCATTTTACTTATTGAGTCTTCCGCGCTAGTAAATTTATATGCCTCTACACCCTTTAACCATAAAACACCTGATAATAGGTTATTAGCATCTTCGTTATCTTGTACTAGAAATACTCGTGGTTTTACAATGGTCATATCTTTATACTATATGAAGTCTATAGTTAGATAAATTATTTCTGTTTATTATACTCTAATCTTTCAAAATTTCCTTATGAAGTTTTTTTGTAATATAAAACTATCTGTTTTACGTATGGTCTACTATAAGATTATTATTAAAATTAATCGTGATGTATTTATTTACGTGAATCTAAATTGCGAAATTAAAACGAAGTATTTCTAAAATACTCTAACTTAGTCAAACGTTGAATCCAAGTTGAGTAGACAATATCTAAAAAATGTATATTTTCGATATTCATTTGATTGATCGAATTAATCATTTTATAAATTTATATTTGTTGACTTTGTCGTAAATCCTTATATCATTATATAAGATTTGAAATCTAGATTAAAATGAGAGGATTGATTGTAAATATTTTCTCTAATTAATGTTATTGGAAAATCCTCTATTTATTGGGATTGTGTTGAATTTGCTATTAATTCAATTGGATTTCCTAGCATATCTTGTGTCATATTTGTATCAACCATATCAGTTTGGTTTGACGAAATATTGCCAATAGTCGTTGCAGTAGCATTTACCAGACTTTCGGTAACATTTCCGATAGATTCAATGAATGAGAAATTAGATAGAGCGTTATCACTTGTTAATTTTTCCAGTTCTTCGATACTGCCCACTCCTTGTCCATTGATAGATGAATTCTGTGCTAACACGAATGCAGGGCTATGTGATGCTAGAGTCATAACTCCCATTAACATCATTAATACTATTTCATGTTTCATATTGGATAAGTGATTGTAATCATATATTATCTTTTATATTCACAAATTTGATCCATTGTGTGAGCTTTATAATATCAGGTTGTAAGCTTGTCGTTGGGTATTATTTATAGTGATACTAATTTTTGGGAATAAAATTCTATTATTATTAAAATAATACTTAAGATTTTAGAGTAGATAGCAGATTGGTTGAATTATGTGTTAAAATTTTTTAACATCATCTAATTTTTCTGATCCGTTAGCAACAAATGAATTATATTCTATCTTTTAACGTCTTGGAATTATCATGACAGTTTGAATTGTAAAGTTCTAAATAACAATATATTGAGTATTTGAGTTTTGTAACTGTACGATAATAATTGCCTGTAAGAGAAACTATTCGAAAACATAAATTAATTATTGTAAATCCTAAAGCACAAGGAGGATCAACTGGAAATAACACAGATTTAAATAAAATACTAAATGAAGTATTTGATAAATCTAAAATTATTTACACAAAAAAACTTGGTGATGCAATAAAGCTAACTAGATATTATTTAAAAAGTGGGTATAGAGAAGTTGTAGCGGTTGGAGGAGATGGGACTATAAACGAGGTTGGCAACGGATTCTTTGAATATGACGAGGCATCAAAAAATATGAAAAATATCAATCCAAAAGCCATATTTTCTATTATTCCTGCTGGAACTAGAAACGTTTTTGCTAATTCATTAGATCTTCCTAGACAATTTGATGATTATATTAAAAATTTAGGGAAATTGAAGGCAAAGAGAATAGATGTTATATCTTCTAAATATACAATTCCAGGATCTAAGAAATTTAGCAAACCCAGATTATGTTTTAATGCGGTAGAAATTGGAGCTGGTGCAGAGATAATTGAAAGGTCAAAATTAATTAGGAATAGGGTAAATAGTAGGCTATTATCGACTATTACAGGAATCTTATCTACTTTGCCATCTTATGAAAGTAACTTATGTGAAATTATTATCGATGATAAAATAACTATTACACTTAGTATAACTATGTGTATAATTTCTAACGGTAAGTATCTGGGTGGTGGTTTTAAAGTTGCACCTCAAGCATTAATCGATGATGGTTTTTTAGATGTTATTATTGTGAAGAATTCGGGGAGTTTCAAAATGCTTCGGGAGCTTATAAATATGAAAAATGGAATATATTACGAAAAACAAAATATAATGTATTTCAGAGCCAAAAAAATTGCTTTAGAGTCAAAAGAGAGAGAGATATCTTTATCATTAGATGGTGAGCCACTAGGAATTCTTCCAGCATCATTCCAAGTCTTACACAAAAAGCTAACTATGAATTTTTAATCTTTTTAAAAATTAGTTCGTTTTATGCTAAAATATCATTTTTTTATACCATAAGAATTAATCTTGGGTTGGTTACTTAATTAAGTCTAATTATTCAATTAAAAGTTAATCTATAAATTATCACTTTCCCAATACAGATTTTATCAAATCATTAATTTTCAAATCCTCAATCTTTTTAATTTCTTCATCAAACCATAATTCAACCTGTTCAGGATCACTTCTAATTTTATCTCTTATAGATTGGAGCTCATTTCGACGTTTAGTTGATAGGCTAGCTACCGGATGTCCAAGATTTCCTTCTATGATTTTTTCTGTAATCTTATCGAACACTTTATTCACCTTATATTATTCCAAAAAGAAACTTTAGTAACAAAATTATAATAATTATTGCTACCAAAATCCATATTAAATTCCATAACATACTGATTAACTATATACAACAAACTATAATAATATGATTAATTTTTGTCATTAAGGAAAAATAATTTGAGAAAATTCTTTCGTAAAATAATTATATATTTATGAAACGTAAAATACTGAGAGTATTTTAAGTCAAATAATTAAAAGTAATTCATAAAAGTATATTGAATTTTGGTTTTCGTGAAAGATTATTTTTTATCTTTAATTAATTTATGGAAATCTTTTGTTCCATGAGATAGTTTTTCCAGAGCTTTGGTCCTGTTATCTGCATTTACAAGAATTTCACCTGGACCAAATTTACAAAAACCTATTGTTATAGGAATATCCATGTTAAAAATTTTACCGAAGAAAGTAAATAGATTAGGATATGTCTTATTATCTTTATATATAAAAGAAGCGTTGCCTTTACTAATTAAAATTTTATCTTCTACAGGAAATTCAAATGTTTCATTAGATAATCTTTGCATAATATTATTTTCAACTTTTAATGCCTTGTCGGGATCATCTGTTGACAGGATTCCAAGCTGTCGTGTATATTCTTCTAGCTCATCGAAATTCATATCGTTTTCCCTATTTTTATTTGCCACCATTAAGGATTATTAATCTTTTACGTTCTTCTTTGAATTTAAAAAATTATAATATTTATAGATCGTTTCTTCCTGGATTTTGGTTTGTATGGAACCTGGACGTATTTTTCTTATCTTTTTGATGCTTTCTTGTGGAGACAGATTATCTTTTTTTAGCATATATGCAGCCAAAATCGTGCCTGTCCTTCCCTTTCCGGCCGCACAATGTACCAAAACTTTTCTACCTGCCTTTATTTCATTTTCTATATAGATAATTACTTTATCTAATTCATTAATTGAAGGTGATTTGTAATCTTCTACATATAAATGAAAATAATTAATAGAATTAAAATTATTATTTTTTTTTAGCTTTGTATTTTTCACTTCATAATTCCTATTAAACCAGTCAGTTGGAAGAGGTACCTCTCGTAGTGTAACTATTGTTCCGATTCCGTTAGTAATTAACCATTGAAATTGTTTAAAGGTCATAGGTAAACCACTACCAGCCAATTCGTCTTTTATAGCCCAACTAAAATTGGTTGGACTAGCGGTTATCTTACTATCTATCCATCTATAAACGTCTCCTATAATTGTCATTTTTAATACATGGTTAAGTTCTTACCTTTAATAATTCATAGAGATACAAATGATAGTTTGGATGAATTGTCCACAATTGATAGTTAAATTAAATTAAATATTTCGAAATACTTTGAATATAATAAATTTACTTTAATAAATTGTACATAGTAAAATTCAGTAGATTTAAAATAGATAGAATAGAAAAATGAAGCACTAATTTGATTAAAAAATGATTTTATTGAGACAAGATAACTATCACAGCTTATCAGGTTGAATTAAATGAATTTTGACCCCTTTTACTCTGTTTATTACCTTAAAATGAAATCTGGAGTTTACTAATCAGAGTTTTATTGTGAAAGGAGTTGAACATATAATATTCTATTCGTTAAAACTAGGTCTTATGTATTTGGAGCATTGGAGAAAGAAATTTAAAGTCGTTATTTGAAAATTTAATTTTAAAAATAATCCTTATTTTTTAGTTAAATTGGTCATCAATGAGGTATCCACTCCCCTTGTAAGTAATAAGATTTATTTGATATTGAACTAAATAACTACAAAGAAATATTTATTTGATTTAAGATTAAATTGTATTACTATCATCAATAAAAAATGGTTTTAAACTCCGATTAATCAAGATCTTTTATATCTTCTTTAACCTTCTCTTTGTTATATTCAAGCTCAAGATCTCTATCTGGATCTTCTAATTTTTTTCCTACAGCTTTTGCACCTGCCTTTATTTTATCTCCAGTATTTTCTATTTCATTCTTATAATCATTCATCATATCTCTATATACAACAAACTATTTAACAATAATACTCAGTGAATACATTAATCGTATTATTGTCCATCTGATCACTTATATTTTGTATCATGAAATACGGTTTGATTAATTGTAGTAAAAGTAAATTGTAAAGTTTAAATTTAAATTTGGAAATATTTAATACAAGTCTGTTGGGATCCTTCGTTCAAAGTAAAAAAATAATGATAATTGAAGATGAGTATGATCTCTTACTGTTGTTTAAAGATTTTCTCACTAACAAAGGTTATGATGTAATTGTAACTGCTGTAACAGCAACAAACATCATAAGAGATTATCAATCATTCAGGCCTGATTTGACAATAGTGGATTATAAATTACCTGGCGGTAAAAATGGTCTCGAAGCTGCACAAGATATCCTAAAGGTAAATTCAAACGCATTAATAATATTAATTACAGCTTATGAATATGTCAAAGACTATCTTTACGATGAGAAAAAGGCTAATAACCAAATAAGATTAGTAATGAAGCCTATAAAGTTGAACACATTAGAAAAATTTATTTCCTCTCTTCTTAAAAATAATTGATTTAGATTTATCCAATAGTAAATGTAAAGGTAAAAGTAAAAAAATATTATTAATTATAATGAAAGTATATTGTTTGTATTTTTTTACCTCTAATGTTATATGACTAGTTTATAGTAAACCAGAAAAATTTTATTGTAACTTAAAATTAAAATATTTCAAGTTAATATTAATCCTATATAATCAAATGATTAACTAAATTATGGCTGAAACTAAGTATAGAATAATGAGAATAATTCCTATTACTATAAGTATCGACCCTATAACATACATTATTCTTGCTGGAAGTGATGAAAGTAAACGATTTATGAATAATAAAATTACTCCCAAGATTATTAATACAATTCCACTTTCTAATGATACCATTCTGATTTATTATAGACTTTAATCCTATTATATCTTGTCTGCCATCTAACCTTATTTTATTTTTGAACCTATTTTGTTCAAATTGATAATATCTAATTAATAATTTAAATTGGTAAAAACTTCTACTAAATTTTTCAGTAAAAAATACAGTGTAGATAGTTTGATGTTAAAGAATGTAAATGTAAATTTATATGTTTAGCTATCTATAGTAACAAATACTTCTTTATTATTTGCAGCGCATTTATCTTTTTATTTTCTTAATTTATAAAATAATAAAACAAATAAAAAAGGCAGAGCAGCTAGTGTAAGAGATAAATATAATTGATTAATTATCGAAGAGAGAGCTAGTTCTAATCCCAGGAATAAAGTTAGACCTGCAGGTAAAAGTCCAAAAAGTGTAAATCGATGAGATCTTACTCTGAATTTTTCAAAATTCCTATATGGAAATTGAATATGATGATAAATAACTGGCATAATAAATAGACAGGCGGCGAGTGTTATAGAGTATAAAGAAGAAATTAGAAATATCTTGTCAATTGTGGTAAAAAAAGAAGGCGGGTTAATAGCATTTTCCAACAAGAAACCAAATAAAATAGCTGAAAAAGTCGTCAATATTGCGCTTTCTTTTAGAATTGTATCATAATTTGCTAATAATTCTTTATCAGATTTGTCATCGTCAGGCATTTTTTCCATACGGTTAATAATATGTTAACACATAAAAATATCTTTAAGCATAAAACTTTAAACATTGAGATATCTTGTTACTTAAAATTTCTCACCTACCTTAGTTTAGTAATGAATTATTAGTCGTAATAAAATCCAGCAATTAAATTAATGCTATACGACACAAAAATAGATTTACAATAATACAGAAAAAATATCAAGTTCTAATTTTTTAATTTAATATAATTCATAAAATGAATTTATATTTTAAGATACAAGGGTATTTATGAGAAATATGGGATTACATAACTGTCATTTTTTAACGACTTTGATTGTAACAATATTTCTCCTGGCTTTCCCAACATATGCCCAACCGTAAAATACATCCGTCCGCTTCGTCCCTACACAATAGGTGATCCAGGAATTCGTAGTGTAGACGATCTCATGAAAGTGTTAGGAAATAAAACCGAAACATTAGCCAATGGTTCCGGTTTAACTAAGGAACATATATCCAATGTTTGAGCAAATGGATAAAGAAAGTCAGACAAATGAAACATCCACAGAGGATACAAATTAAACACAATTCTAGATTGACGAGAAGAAATCAATAAGAATCAAAATACAACTGAAAATCTATCTCTGATATTGGAAAAGCAATAGAAAATATATTTAATTAGATTGAAATTCCATGTTTATTTTTTCACTTTTTATAAATTATATCAGAACCAAAATTTAATAGTATTAAAATATCTATAATTTTAATTTAACATGAAATGGTCAATTGAGGATTTTGTGTATGGTGCTGCGGATGGGGCAGTTACAACTTTTGCTGTAGTTGCAGGTGCTTTAGGTGCCTCACTTTCACCAGCAATTATTTTGATACTAGGCTTCGCTAATTTATTTGCTGATGGGTTATCTATGTCAATTGGTAGCTATTTATCTACAAAAACCAGACGAGAGTTAATTGAAAAAGAGAGGAAAAAAGAAGAATGGGAGATAGATAATATGCAAGCGGAGGAAAAGAACGAAATCCGAGAGATTTACGAAAAAAAAGGCTTCAAAGATGAGCTCCTTGAAGATATCGTTAGGATAATAACATCAAGAAGGAAGGTATGGTTAGACACCATGATGAAGGAAGAGTTAGGCTTAATAGATGATCCAAAGAACCCTATCGAATCAGCTGTTACTACGTTTGTAGCCTTTAATTTTATTGGTATTATTCCACTACTTCCTTTTATTTTTCTATATGTTTCTGGGTTAAATACACTTTCATCTAGTAGTGCATTTCTATATTCAATAATATTCACTGCTGTAGCATTCTTTGTTATTGGAATTATTAAGGGAAAAATTGTAGATAAATCAGTTATTAAATCTGGCTTTAGTACACTTGCTGTCGGAGCAATAGCGGCTGTAGCAGCTTATATAGTAGGATTTATGTTAAGTGGGCTAGTGATGTAATGCTTAATATTGCAAGATTTTCAAACAAAGTGTTGGAAATTCCATGTAATTCTTAGGAAACTATGCATTCATTTGAATCTTTACAGATGACTCAGTTAGCTCGAATTTGCTATCTAACCCTAACGTACTTTGTAACGTTGATTTAAGGTATCCGTTAAAGAATATAGATCCTTTCTTGCCTAGACGATGTCTTATTACTATAATTTTCATATTGTTTTGAATTACTTCATCGTATGTTCCTAACAGACCATATCTACAAATAATCTTTTCAAAATATTCGAAAACAGTATTAGTAGATAATTCTTTTCTCCAGAACAGAATAGTATCCTTTGGTATAATGCTACCTAGAGAAATTCCTATTTCGTAGATTTCATTTTCATCTAAAGATTCTAATAATATAGTCAATATCTCTCTATTTATTACTACCATATCTATCTTTGAAAGAAATCGAATGAATTCTGAATATCTCTTGATTACAACATTTACAAGTGCATTAACAGAAATACCCATTTTCTCCGCTTCTTCATCTAGAATTTTAGACAAATTATCGTCAATTCTAAAGGACCTAGTTATGGAATTTACCACTTTACAATTATAGTAGTTGAGTTATAATTGTGTTATGTTGTATTTTTTTGTGTTAATGAGTAATAATTTAATTCATCTTTGCCAAACTGTAAACCTACTCTTTATTTAATATATGAAGAGTTGTGCTTTATGGCACAGACCTTAGAGTATTTAGAAAAAGAAAACGTCGAACAATATCCAGATAAATGTTTCAATTGTCACAATTCGACAATAATATTTGATGATAATGCTGGTGAGATGATATGCAACCAGTGTGGCGTCGTAGTCAATGAGCAATTAGATTATAATCCTACAGAACCGGTAAATGTCTTACAAAATCTAGAAACCAACATTAACATAGGTATGCCTTCATCTCTTGCATTATTCGATAAAGGGTTATCTACAATTATTTCTACTGAAAACGTGGATGCTTTCGGAACTAAGTTAAGCACCCAACAACTTACGAAGGCAAGAAGCATACGTCATTGGAATAAGGCTTCAAATAGTAATAGAAGTTATCATAGGAATTTAAAGAAAGCATTCGGTATTCTAGGAAGGATTAAAGATAAATTAAATCTAAATGAGGCATTAACTGAAAAGTCTGCGTATTATTACCGTAAGGTGGTAGATTTAAAGATTATAAAAGGTCGTTCAATAAAGGAATTTGTTGTTGCGTGTGTATATGTCTCCTGCAGAGAATTAAATATTCCACGAACTATATCAGAAATAGCGGACATAGTTAATGCAGATAAAGTATTTGCAGGAAAATGTTACCGGTTGCTATTGAGACGTTTAAAGATAAAATTACCTACTATTAACCTCCCAACCCATCTAACAAAAATTGCAAGTATAGCTGGGGTAAGTAGAAAAACACTTAGCAGGGCATTAGAGATGATGTCCCAAGTAAAGGACAATCCTCTATCATATGGGAAAGACCCAATTGCATTATCAGTAGCTATTTTATATGGTGCATGTATAGAACGTGGTGAAAAAATAAAACAGTCACAAATAGCGTTGGCTGGAAATATGAGTGTGGTAACTCTGCGAAAAAGATTCCTAGATTTGAAACAAATATTTCCAAATTTACCACCAACAAATTAATAACTTTGTTTTTAAATTATTATAAATCTTTTTTTTTTAGACAATAGAATTAGATGAAGATGAAAAAATTACACGGAATTTTTCAAGTTTAGATATGTAATGATATTATCTTAAAATTTTACCAATACAAACAAAATATCAAAGGCGAAGTCTAGAATATTCCTTGATAATATTTACACTATAAAGAATTTCTTACCGATTTGTAGAATTGATGAGACTTCAAAATTTATCTCCCTTAATAGTAATTAATTTGATGACATAACACAATTTATTGTGATAGAATCATTTGCATCTTAAATTAAGGGAACTTGAATAGTTTTCCTTAATTATATAATTTAATAACCTCCTTATCAAATAAAATAAGAAATGTCAAATAATAATTCTTTCCCTAAACAGAATGATAATGAGATAAAGGAGTTAAACTACGAAAATTTTAATGAAATTATAAAGAATAATGAAACTATATTGGTTGATTTTTGGGCACCATGGTGTGGACCTTGTCAAACCATGCTGCCTATATTCTCAAAGATGTCTAAATATTATTCAGACAAGATAATTTTCGGAAGATTAAATATCGATAATCATCCGCAAATTGCTTCAGAATATGAAGTATACTCTATTCCTATGTTTATATTGTTTAAAAAAGGTCAACCAACCAAAGGCTTAATTGGTGCAGTAACAGAGAAAAGATTAAAACAGATGTTGGAGGAAAGATAAAAATCTTTTCGACGCCGAAAAAAAGCTATATTAAGCATATTTAGGGGAGGCATAAAGATGTTATATTAAAAGAATTTATTTTTCAAATAAAATAATATCATTAAATAATTTTATAAAACACTTTTGAAATTACATTTTAATGAATTTTAAATCAATAACACGTACACAAAATTAAATAATGAATATAATTTGGCTTTTTTATAAATGTCCTTAAAGCAGACTACTATCAAATATAGCATTATGGAAAAAAGTAAAACTTTTAATCGTAAATCTAGTATCTAAATCTTATTTTAATAAAATCTAATATAGATCTGTATACAATCTCAAGTAAAAATAAAAAAAATCTTCTCAATCATTAATAAAAAATTTATCTTATCCTTTGTTTTCAATCAAGTGACTGATATTTTCCCTTGCATGAAGGGATGAAAGGTACAATAGTAGTCGTAGTTACCAGCTTTATCAATAGCCAGTTCAAATTCCTGACCAAGATGTAACAGCCCAGAGTCGAATTCATCTTGAGAATCTATATTGATACTAGTTACAGAATGCATCATTTCATCCATATTTATCCAAGTAATTTTATCTCCAATTTTTACATCTATCGATCCCGGTTCGAAACTCTTTTTTAGTGATGGGTTAGAAGCTTCATAAGGAATCGAAACCGTGTATTCTGACCCCCAGATAAAATTTATGGGTGTTATAAAACTAAAAAATAAAGTAAAAACCAGTAAAGTAGGAATAATATATTTTTTTCTAAGGGTGTCACATGTCAAGTCACAAGTCAATTTTTTGTATGAAGATTTTGATTTAAATTCTTTCATCTTACCAAGATATTATTAACATTTTTATAAATTTAAATTTGTTGCTCATATAAAAGATGAATAATATACATCCGATATGAGTAGAAAAATTATGAAAAATATACATATGGAATTGAACAAAGAAGATCTATATATAAATTTACGAGGATCAAATTCGAGAAATGATTATAACCTCTAAATAATAGAATTCTATATTAATAGCTATATTAATGTAATTTTATGAAACATTGGATTAGATTACTTTGTTTTTCTTTGACAATTGCGACGACAATGTTGGTCAGTATGAGTTATTTTTTTGAATCATCTTTTTCACAGACAGATCCAGAAAAGGAAAAATTGTTGCAAGAACAAGTTGCTAACAGTTATAATTATGTACATAAAGCTGATTTGAACAGAGCATCGGTAACAACTTTGTTAAATGGTATATCTCTCATACAAAATGATACTTTATTATTATATGATTCTACTCCGTATGCAAGTAAAGGACATATAGCCATTATGCTACCATGCGATCCAGAACAACCTAGCAAACCTATGTTTCAGGTTCTAATAGGTTTAGCTCCATCTCTTTTTCCCATGTCATTGGGATACATAGAACCGGCCTCAAATCCCCCTAGAAGCTGTCTTTTCCATGGACAATTTGGATTTGGAGATCCTGTAACTGATTTAGCACTCTCATATACAGGTAGTGATGAAGTGAGTTTTGCTGGTCCACATAGTGTTGTAATAACAGTTCATGAATCCTATATTCCTAGTGTGGAACTCTTTAAAGAAAAACAACACTTAGCTCCCTAATTTTTCCTTTTGTGAACATTCATTTCAAATTACATATACTGAATATATGAAGAGATAGATAAATCTAAAATAGGGCAAGAAAACAAATATTATTTTTCAACATTTGGATATTGTAGGAATGTAATAAAAAAATTAATCGATATTTTATATTAGGTTTTCTTACATAGAAAGATTTTAATTTATTTTGTAAATTTTCTAACAATCAAAAATTTACTATTATTCCACTTTCATTGAGAATACATATTATGAAATTAATTCATGAATTTTACAAATTGATTTCGTGTATTTTATAGTTAAAATTCATAATACTTTTTTTCTTTAAATAGGTTTTTTTGTGGTAGTAATTGAGTATTACCTTTAATATTTTGAGTATTTTCTTTCCCATTTATTATTATAAATTGGTTAAAATCATGTATATCTATACATAAAAAAAATCAATGCCTTTAAATTAGAACTCCTATCTATCTGCAGGGCCCAATCTCCTTCCTTATTCCTTTTAGTGGTGTCTAATCTCTTTCCAGATACTTTACAACATTATTTTATTCTAAAAAAACTTTAGATTTCATATCTAATTTGAATATTAAATTTTGATTTTATATGAAATTTAAATGTTATAGATTAAGGTAAATTATTTGAGCAAGCTATTAAGTGGGAATTTTATTTTTACAATTCCTTTATAAAATTTAAATTATTTTTAATAATCTCTAAATATAGATTCTGCACGGATTATAATTTTTTTATAATAGTTCAGAAATACTCATATACTATTAAGGGTTATTATACCTGTGTCGGAATTACGTGAAATAAAGAGAGCCTTTGTGGGATTACAAACATTATATGAAGCTTATTTACCTAAAGTTGATCCAAGTTTAATTAATGATTTATTATCAAGACAACAAAAAAGACCAGGAGAAACACCGTTTTATATGGTTGAAATATTTACAAAAAAAGGAATTGACGAAGAGGCTAAGCGGAATTACATATTGAGTAAAACGGGAATGGTCCCATCGATACAAGACAGAGGAACCCATTATGTAACTAATCATAGACTGACATTAGAATTACTAAAAGAGTTATCTGAACCTGATGATGTATTAGAAATTACTGGTGATTATACAGGGGGATTAACTGGAGTTGGATCAACTAAATCAAGAAGAAAAGAAGATGAAGTTTATGGAAGATTATAAATAATAAATAAATTAAAAAAATATTTAAAAATAAATTTTATTATTTTCTGATTAAAGATAATATGTCGTTTATTATTTTGTCATGATTAGAATCTGGCTCCATTGTTACCAAGAGAAGATGATCATTTTCCAATGGAAATGTCACTCTTTTTATCTTTTCGTACTGTGTCATAGCGTAATGCCCTTTTCCAATTTTTGAACTTAACGAATTACGCAATGACCATCTAGCTAATGCTTGTAGATTTGATCTTTTTGTCTCTTCTGGCGATAATAGATTAGTCACACCTTGTCTTTGGCCACCGAATTTTAGATCACCAGAATCATCGCAAACAGCAGCGTATCTAACTTTGGAATCCAAATTCAGAATATCTTTGCAAAGCGCATTAAAATCCATCAAAGGTTATAAACGGACTAATCATATAAATATTATTTTAATTAGCCATTTTTTAAAAGTTTTTCTTGGTTTTTAGAAGCAAATACGGATAGTTACTTTTCAGTGAATCTAGAAATTATGTCATAGGATAGAGAATTTTGCATAAAATTAAATGAGTAATTTTTTATTGAATGTAATATTAGAAGATGAAAATAATGAATTCTGATCCTTTAAGATATTGATATTCAAATAACAGATGAACATCTGAGTTATTTATTGATTAAAAAGATATTATTTACACTTGTGTGACTTTTTATCAAGTGCTGAAGGAGAATTATTATTTTCTATTAGTTTCCATTCATTAGCCTTCATTACAGCATCAATTTCACATTTTGAAATTTTTGTCATTACTTGGTTGACTTCTGGAGACATTAATGTAGAATCAAAATTTGCATGTCCTATTCCAAGTGCATGACCCGTTTCGTGTAGACTAATATGTTCTAACGTAGTCTTATCTAATGTATTTCCATATGATTTTTTTGATAATGAAATTTCTACATTTTTAATAAAACCTCGTTGATCAAAATGAGTAACTGTTTTCCCTACTTTTTTTCCTTTACCCTTTTTAAATTCGTAATAAATATCTGCGTCAGAACTATCTTCTACTTCTTGAAACTTCAAACCAGGTATTTTATCTTGCCATTCATTCATTGAGGACTTTACGGTCTTCTTTAGTTTACTCTCACCATCAGTAATGACATAATTTAATACACCATCTTCTAATTTTTCTCCCCACGTACAACAAATCGTTATTTTTTTCTTCGATTTTTTAGCATCTACTTCCTCAAAAATTGTATTTGATAAAAATATAACCGAAATTAAAAACACAATAATAGCATAATAGCGTATCATCAATAACCACACCTATCTTACTATATTTTAAATCTGATACACATAGGTTGATTGAAAAAGTTATCGAGGTCTAAAATATAATCTTTCTGACATTCTTTTGTCCATAAAGAACTTCTGTTAGGATTGTCCAATACATTATATGTTTAGATTTTACTATATATCTGATTCACTAGTTAATTCACTATAAATTTTACATATAAAAGTTTAGTTAAAATTGTATTAATCTGTTTCTAGATAGTATGACAAATCTATCAAAAAATATCCATATCGACTCAGTAAAGATTGAATAGTAAATAACTGGATAAATGATTCTGGGACATTTTCATCGTTTTATATAGTCAAGTTAGAAGAATAAAAAATTTCTATTTTTATAGGATAATATAATTGTTTAAAGTGAAATATTTTAACAGATATTCTGATATTATGTTAAATTGAAATTTATAAAAATAATGAAAACCTGTTCATATTACACAATAAATAATTTGTTATCTTATAAAAAATATTATAATTTCAAGTATTTAATATCAATAATAGTCGTAAGGAGAATAAAAATATGTAAAATAGTAATATTAAAAAACTAATTTATCACTCTATTTGACAAATTAATAAAGGAGATTCTTTATTATATAGACAAATAATACAAAATGAGATTCACTACTATTGAAGTACATTTTAATAAAATTCAATTTGAAAATAAATTATAGTTAAGGAAATTGATACTAGTAGGATTAAAATATAAAAATGGAAATTGGAAAATTTTTAACCACTCTATTTTTTTCTTTTCTTTTTCTTTTCATCGAATGGGTATTTAGTTTTTCCCGATTTTCCAGTATAACTAAAGGTGTAAGCTAGATAAATAAAAAGTCCAGTTACTATAATTAATAAACCATAGTAAGAAATAGATTCGTTTGCCATCCCAGTTCCTATTCCAACAACTCCGACACCAGCCAGCATTAATATTATACCTACCTTTGCAGGTTTTGATAAATTGCTAAACAACAACAATGATCATTATAATAAAATCGTATTATTTATTTTATATAGCGGATATTATAAAAATCTCTTAATTTTTGAGACAATATCTCCAACAGAAATAACTAACTGCTGGTCATAGAATAAATTTACAGTGATATTTATAACATTAATTATTAGGGAATATTGAGTAAAATCTGATTTAAAGAATAGAAAAAATAATTAATTGTTAATTCCTGGTACTGGTGTTCCTGGTAATGGAGTTCCAAATTCTGTTGGACCTTCGTTAAAGTTAGTATTTCCTGGTACTGGTGTTCCTGGTAA
>JBHIVA010000017.1:0-42818 GCA_042138015.1 Nitrososphaeraceae archaeon
AGCAGAAGACCATGAGGTAGCAGAAGACCATGAGGTAGCAGAAGACCATGAGGTAGCAGAAGACCATGAGGTAGCAGAAGACCATGAGGTAGCAGAAGACCATGAGGTAGCAGAAGACAAACGATATGAAGTTCTAAATATAGAGTTTAACAAGGTAAAATCTGAGTTAAATACAACAAAAAAAGAATATGAAAAAACTTTAAACAAACTGAAATACATGATGGCAGATTTCGATAATTATAGAAAACAAATCGAAAAACAAATGAATTCCACTCTAGAAACAAATAAAGCAAACACCTTATCAAAATTTTTGAATCTACTCGATGATTATCAAAGAGCATTAAATATTATAAAAAAGAAAAAAGATGTTGATAACGTCATAACTGAAGGGCTAGATGGAATAATAAAAAATTTTCATAATATCTTAAAATCAGAAGGAGTAAAAAAAATTGAAACCATAGGTAAGGTATTCGATCCTAATAAACATGATGTAGTCAGTTTCTCTTACGATTCTGAATTGGATGAAAATGTTATAACGGATGAGGTACGTACGGGCTATATAATGGATGATAAAGTATTGAGACCAAGTTTAGTAATTATATCGAAAAAAAAAAAATATGCCTAACAATAAGTAGGTAACTCATCAAGGTGAATATTAATTATGGGAAAAATTATTGGTATTGATTTAGGAACTAGTAACTCTGCTGCCGCTGCAATGATTGGTGGTAAACCAACTATAATTCAAGCTGCTGAAGGAGCTTCAATCGGAGGAAAAGCATTTCCATCTGTTGTTGCTTTTACGAATACAGGAGATTTGTTGGTTGGAGAACCTGCAAGAAGACAAATGATTTCTAATCCAGAAGGAACAGTCATGGCCGCAAAAAGAAAAATGGGTACAAATTTTAAATTTCGTATTTCTGGGAAAGAATATACTCCTCAACAAATATCATCATTTATTTTGCAAAAAATCAAAAAGGATGCAGAAGCTTTTCTAGGTGACACAGTCGACAGAGCGGTAATCACTGTTCCAGCCTATTTTAATGATAATCAAAGACAGGCTACAAAGGATGCTGGTGAAATAGCAGGATTAAAAGTGGAACGAATTATTAATGAACCTACTGCAGCATCATTAGCCTACGGTTTAGATAAAATCCAAAAAGATCTAAAGATAATGGTATTTGACTTTGGAGGAGGAACATTAGACGTTACAATCATGGAAATGGGTGGTGGAGTATTTCAAGTTAAAAGTACATCCGGTGATACTCAACTAGGAGGTACAGATATGGATAGCGCTATTATCGATTATATTTTACAAGAATTTAAACAACAATCTGGGTTAGATGTTAGAAACGATAAAGCAGCTATGATGAGAATAAGAGAGTCTGCAGAAAAAGCAAAAATAGAGTTGTCTAATATCGTATCTACTGAAATAAATCTACCTTTTCTCGCTTATGATCCATCTACAGGTCCAAAAAACCTAATTATCAATTTAACAAGATCTAAACTTGAGGAACTACTAAGACCAATAGTAGAAAAATGTAAAGCTCCGATGTTACAAGCAATACAGGATGCAAAACTCACAACCAACGATGTAGATAAAATTATCATGGTTGGTGGTCCCACGAGGATGCCACTTGTTAGGAAATTCGTTGAAACAGTAATGGGGAAAGAACCAGAAAGAGGTGTTGATCCCATGGAAGCAGTCGCGATGGGGGCAGCGATACAAGGAGCTATAATTTCTGGAGATGTCTCAACAGATATTCTTTTAGTAGATGTTACTCCACTTACATTAGGTCTTGAAGTCCTTGGAGGGGTAAAAGAAACCTTAATCGAAAGAAACACTACTATCCCAACAAAGAAAAGTAAAGTTTTTACAACTGCAGCTGATTATCAGTCCGCTGTTACTATCCATGTTGTACAGGGAGAACGACCAATGGCTGCTGACTGTGTTTCATTAGGAACTTTCAATTTGAGTGGTATACCACCAGCACCAAGAGGAGTACCTCAAATCGAAGTCACATTTGATATTGATGCCAATGGCATACTAAATGTCACAGCAAAGGATTTGGGAACATCCAAGGAAGCTAAAATCACTATTACCGCAAATACAAAATTATCAAAGGAGGAAATCGAAAAATTAAAGAAAGAATCAGAACAATATCAAGAAGCTGACAATAAAAAGAAAGAAGAAGCAGAATTACGAAATGAAGCAGATAATATCATTTATTCATCTGAAAAACTAATCAATGAGGACCTAAAAGATAAAATTAAACCAGAACAAAAAGAAAAAGTTAACAAATCAATACAAGAATTAAGAGAAACACTATCTAGTAACAATATGGAAGAAGTAAAGAATAAAATTCAAAATACAAAAACTCTATTAGCAGAAATAAGTACGGAAATTTATAGAAATGTTGGAGCAACTCCCACTGGTGGAACAACTGGCGAAGCAACTGGTGGAACAACAGGTGGAACAACAGGTGAAGCAACTGGTGAAGCAACTGGTGGAACAACTGGTGGAACAACTGGTGGAACAACTGGTGGAACAACTGGTCAAGCAACAGCGGAAGCATCCCAATCAAATACAGGTGGTTCTAATGAAAAAACATCTACCTAAAATTGAATTAAACCAAATTATCCTGAGTGATGTATTAACATATAACACCATTTTTTAGTGATAGCATTAATGGCAAATAAAAGAGATTATTATGAGGTTTTAGGAGTACAAAAGACAGCAGGTAAAGATGAAATTAAAAACACTTATCGTAAATTAGCTTTAAAATTCCATCCTGATAGAAACAAGTCTAAAGATGCCGAAGAAAAATTCAAAGAAATCTCAGAAGCATACGCAGTTCTTTCTGATGATGAAAAAAGAAAACGATATGATACCTATGGTCACATAGGTACTGAAGATGTATTCAGAGGTTCCGAAGCCAATTTTGAAGAGATATTCAAAGATATGGGTTTTGGTGGATTTGCAAAAACTATTTTTGAACAAATGTTTGGTGGAAGAGGAGGGGGATTTACATCTGGAGATCCCTTTAGTGGTTTCACCTTTAATATAGGAGGAAATGAAAGAAGAAGAGGTCGCGATATTTTATATGATATTGAAATTTCATTAGAAGATGTATTAAAAGGCAAAAAAGATGAAATTGAGTTACCAAAGTTTGATAAATGTTATGAATGCGATGGAACAGGGGCAGAAAAAGGTAATAGACCAAAAATATGCAATGAATGCAACGGAAGGGGTCAAACAACAAGAACATACAACCAAAGTAGATTTTCAACTTTTATTTCCTTAGAAACCTGTCAAAATTGTAATGGGAAAGGAGAAATAATTGATCATCCGTGCAATAAATGTCATGGATCAGGTAAAGTACAAATAAAAAAGAAACTTAAACTTAACATTCCTGCAGGTGTGGAAGACGGAATGACGTTACAATTAACTGGAGAAGGAGAATATTCTGGAAATGGTCATAATGGAGATCTATTGATTAGAATACATGTCACTCCACACCACATATTTGAAAGATTAGATGATGGACATATATTATACAATTTAAATGTTAATTATCCTAGTTTGGTGCTAGGAACTGAATTAAAGGTTCCAACTTTACATGGTGTTGAAAAGCTAAAAATTCCATCAGGAACATCATCCGATACTATTTTAAAATTGAAGGGTAAAGGTTTACCAAGATATGGAAGTTATGGGAAAGGTGATCAATTAATTAGACTTCGTATTGATATTCCACAAAAACTATCAGATAAACAGAAATGGCTTTTAAAAGAATTGGATAAAGAATTTCAAAAACAATAGCTTTTGTTATTAAAGTGTTATTAATAGTGTCTATTAATAAAAATATCCATTTGATTAGTGGTTAGTACCAGATAGAGGAAGCTATTGGTCTCCTTATCCCAGTTTCGAGATTTGAATGGAAAAAAATCATAGATAATATATTTTTTAAATTTTAATCGAATATCGTAAAAATTCAATAAGAATTTATAAAAAGACTTCTGTAATGAATTTATTCAAATATAAAAAGCAGTTAGTTAATTATTTATGGTAACATAATATAGAAATATTTCTAGGTATAAATAATTCATAGGAAACTTCTTTTGCTAATAAATTATTATCTAGCTTTCTGTATCTTGTATTGTTGTGTTAAATCATTGCTCTAAGAATATTTTTACTTTTATTTCATTAATCTTAACTAAATCTATTGGAATGCTTAAATAAGTCAAGAAAAATTGAGTAATTGATCTAATTATCTTTAGCACGAATCTTAACATCTTTATATCTGGTAGTAACCAAAGAACTTTAATTTTGAGCTCAAAAAAAAAGATAAAGATAGAAGTGGAAGATAGCCAGGGGGATAAATATAACCTTTCACTAGAAGGAAACTTTTCAAAAGAAAAGGTTTTATATATTATGGAATTGATAGATATGGTTCAGTCTGGTGAAATACAAAATTCTAATAAAAATACTACTGCTCGGAAGGAAATAGTTTCGGTAGATTCAAAGATTTGGAATATAATTGACCAATCATTTCATAATACATCTTTTACTTCATCTGATATTGTTAAATTTTACGAAGAAAAATACAAAGAATCTATTAAATTGAGTGTAATTTCTACATATTTGTCGAGATATTGTACTAAGGGTAAATTACTCCGAACTAAAAAACTTAGAGAATATGTATACTCTATTCCATTGTCATCTATCAACGATTTATCTTCAACCAATCAAAATCATTTGTATATTAGGAACAATAATAGGAATTTATATCATATTGAAAATAAGAATATTGAAAATAAGACCATCAATGATCTTCAAAATTAGAAAATTAATTTTGTAGATAAATGATTTGATTTGTAATTTCAAAGATATTCCAGATACAAAACCAATGAATATCTAAAACGACTTTTTCACATATTATGAAAACCTTTTATAGTAACATTTATTTAAAAATCTCCAAACCCGCCGCCATCAAATCCTCCAAAATCTCCTGTATCAGCACTTTCCATCTCGGATCCTGTTTCTCCTCCTGAAGCTTCTGATCCAGCATCACCAACCATGGAATTCTCCATAGGATTTAAAGCCATTCCAACAAACGACATCATTGTCATAAAAAATAAAATGTCTGTTATTCCCATAAATAACATTAAAGGCATCCAAGATCTATTTGTCTCCATAAATGTTTGTAATTGTGCTTTATCACCTTTACCATTATTATACATGGTTTTTGCTTCTTGCCATTTTTGTTCTAACTCTTCTTTTTTGGCGTTCAGAAGTCTTATTCCAGTTTCTGTTATTGATATAACAATCTTTTTGTTACCAAAGAAACCCCTTTTCTCTCTTTTTAATACTAATCTTTGAACGGCTAAATTGTTTAAGACCATTTCTACTTCATCGTTATTCATCTTTGTTACCTTTGAAATCTTTCTTATATCCTTGTTACCTTTAGATAGTGCATCAAGAACCATGAAATGAGGAGGGCTCTCGTTAATTTTGATATCAGAAGACATCTTATTTATCTATTATAAATACTATCTTTTCCTTTTTTTAATTTTTCTATTCTTTTATGTTTTTTTCTTCGTCTATTTTATTATCTGTTTTTGAGGATCCTATATTTTGTGCAAATCGAATGACATAAGGACAAGCAAAAGAGGTGATAATTGTTACCACACTTAAAATCGGAAGAACAGATGATGTGATAGCGCCAACATCTTGTCCACCTTTTGCTATTACAAGAGACATTTCACCTTTTGCAGTGGCTAATCCTAATCCAGCCCTTAGCCGTTCTATATTATCAAATTTAGATTTTGATAATATCGCTAAGACAAGAATTAATTTTGTTCCAAATGCAGTTAATATCAATATCATAGCTGGAATTATGAACATTGGTATGACTGAAACATTAACTAATGCTCCTATCGATATAAAGAAAAGCGCAGAAAATACATCTCTTAAAGGTATTGTTATTACTTTAGCAATAGTTGCACTTTTTGATTCTGCAACTAAAACTCCGGCTAGGAATGCACCAATTACAACTGATAATCCTAAAACATTCGCAATAAAAGATAATCCAAATGCAAGTCCCAATATTACAATCAAAAGTAATGCATAATCATTGGTTTTACCAATCTTATCTATTAAAGTAGGCAAAAATCTTGATCCCAGAATTAGAATGCTGCCAATGAATACTATTGCTATTGCGATGGATATCGAGATGGGTATAATAGAAATATCTTCTGTGTCTGAAGCTACGGCTATCGATTGAAGTATAGCCAAAGCAGTAATGGCTATTATATCTTCAACAATCAAAACACCCAAAATCAGGATGGATGACCGCTCCTTTATTTTTCCCATCTCCTCTAAAACCTTTATCGTAACTACTGTACTAGTTATCGACATTGCTAAAGCCAAGAACATGGAATCAAACACCGAAAATCCTAAATTTTGAGCAACAAAAAACGTAATTAACATAGTTCCTATAGATTCAGTTAATCCCACTATCATGGAGATCTTTCCTATTTGTTTGAGTTTGGCTATGGGAAATTCTATCCCTATAACAAATAAAAGCATGATTATTCCCAGTTCTGCGAATACGTTTACAGTTTCCACATTTTGGATAAGTGAAAATGGGGGTGTATACGGACCAATAATCATTCCCGCAAGTAGATATCCAATGACCATCGATTGTTTTAATTTATGTGTAATGAAAAGCATGATCGCTGCTATGATCATAATAAATGCAAAATCTTGTACAATAAATTCGGATGATAATTCTGGAACTGATAATGAATTAAATACAGCGCCAGGTAAAAAAAACTCCATCCTCAAAATAAATATAAACACCTAAAATAAAAATTAAGACTATGATTATTTAACAAATATAGATTTTATTATCGAAAAATAACAATTTTTTACTTCTATTTCATTTCATTTTAATTAAAGTCAGTAAAAATAGGATAATAGAACCAGTAAATCCAAAATACGAAACGATCGGATTGTATGATAATATAATGGCAGATCCAATAAATAAAGCAGAGGAAAATACGCTTACTGCAATAGATCTAAATGACTTTATATTTTTTCTAGTACGTAATTCTTGGTTTTCTAAATATGTTTTTATAGATTCAGACAAATTAGCTGATGCTTCTATATTTTTGAAAAATTTTTTAAATGAAAATTTTAATTCTTCTGTATATGCCTCTTTTAACAATCCTTCTTGTTCCAATAAATTTGTTAAGACTTTTACAAATTGAAATTTTATTTTATGCTGATGATAAATTCCCTCTAAAATAGAAGTCATTCTCATATACAAAGCCAAATTTTTAGGCAATCGAAAGGGAAATTTACTTAATGTTTTATTAGATAAATCCATCAATGATCTAACTTCCATTCTGTCCACTTTTCTTCCATGTAAAGATCTTATGCTCAATTCTAGTGCTTTTTCTACAAATGTGCGATTGATCGTAGGTTCCAAAGTTCCTAATTGCATAAGTACGTTTACAGTTCTTACTGGATCCTTGTCAATTAATCCAAGATATAATCGTATCAACAACAGTCTCGTTTCATTATCTAATTTTCCCACCATACCAAAATCATATAACACGATTGATCCATCTTTTCTAACCCTTATATTTCCTGGATGAGGATCTGAGTGAAAAATATTATTTCTCAATAACATTTTAAAAAAAATATGATGAATCAATATAACCAATTTTTGTCTATCAATCCCTAACTTATTTAATGTTTCAATATCTGTAATTCTGATACCTGGTTCATATTCCATAGTAATTATGTGTTTTGAGGTTATTTCAGGTAATAAATTAGGGATAACTACTTTTTTTTCATTTATCAAATTTTTTTTTATTGCCAATAAATTGTCTGCTTCTTTTAGATAATTCATTTCTTCATGAATCGTTTCAATAAATTGTGAGAACATACCTTCGACTGAAAATCGTAGATTAGGATCAATAAATCTAGTTGTAATCGGAATTAGTTTTTTCATAATTAAAATATCTTGTCTAACGACCTCCTCTATATCAGGTCTTGCCACTTTTACCACTACATCTTTTCCTTTATATTTAGCATGATATACCTGGCCAAGACTAGCTCCTGAGAAAGCTTCAGGATTAAATGACTCAAAAACTGATTCTATTTTTCCTAATTCATCTTCAATAGTTTTCTTAACTTTCTCAAAAGGTTCAACTGGAACATCATCTTGTAAAGTTGAAAGAACCTCTAGATAAGGCTGGGGTAGTATATCAGATCTGGATGACAACCATTGGCCAAATTTTATATATGAAGGACCAAGGTCTATGAATACTTTTAATGCCTTTCTAGCATGTTTTCTATATTTTTTCTCATCAACGTTTCTTCCTTCTTTAGCTACCCATTCTCTTCTATCTTTTCTGAAATTTATGATTAAGGGAAGTAATTTAATAATTATTTTAAGAATATGAATTGAATTTTTTTTTTTACCCATTTTATTTATCTTTTGGATATATCTGATTCTCTTGTCTTTTTGATTTTAAGTAAATATATCTAGATATAAGATAGGTAGCAGTTGCTGCCAAAGAAATGTGGAACAATCCTTTTGAGCTCGGTAAATCTGTTTTCTTCTTTTCATTATTTATATTGTCATAATATGTTCTTCCTATCCTGATACCTATACTTGAAGCTAAAATTAAATCTACTAAAACTTGCGGGGCATCTTTTACTAAATGTCCAAGAGGATCTTCTCTCGGATCCACTTTGTCAACATGTAAACTATAAAATTCATTATATTCTCTGATATGGAGATTTCCAGATCTGTATTGTTTTTTAGCACCTTCTTTGCTTCCTAAAATAGTTTCTTCACAATCTATAATTGGTCTGACGGATCTAGGGATCAATATATTTCCGCTACCGTCAAAGAAATCCATTCATAATATTCATTTCATAGATCATATAAAATTAACTTAATTCTATATGCGAAAAGCCATAAAGAGAATCTATATTTATATAGATAAATATATCTTTTAAATGATTTTCAACATACTATGACGAAGATAAAATTATTAAACAGCAATCAAGTTTATTCAGGAAAAATTTCTGTTCGCATGGATGAATTTATTTTAGAAGGAAAAACAATACACAAAGAAATAGTAGAACACTCTCACTCCGTTGGAATTATTCCTATCCTTGAAAATAACAATATACTTTTAATCACTCAATATCGTCATGCAACAGGAAAGGTATTATTAGAAATTCCAGCAGGTAAAATTGAAAAAGGAGAAACCAAGGAGAAAGCTGCAAAAAGAGAATTACTAGAAGAAACAGGATACTCAGGCAAATTTACTCTTTTGACTCAATGGTATCTAGCTCCAGGATATGATACTGAAATGATGTACATTTTTCTAGTAACTAATTTAAAAAAAGCAAGTGAGAAAAAATGTCCTGATGCTGATGAAAATATAAGATTAAAAAAATATTCTTTTAAAACTGCTATTAAAAAATGTATGACCGCTGAAATAATTGATTGCAAAACTATTGCAGCATTATTTCTTTATAAAGAATATCTTGGGATTTTTAATAAAATACGAAAAAATAAATTATAATAATATAAAACCTGTTTAAATTCAATGATATTTACTAGAGAAAAAATGGTGTAGTCAATGTATAAAGGATACGAAGGTTTTAAAATTAACACCAAACTAAACATAAAGGATCTAGTCAATACTCTTCTTTTCTTATCATTTTTTCTTGCTATCTGGCAATCCCTTTTTCTCTTAGGAATATGGCCTGAGGTTTCATTTCCTTCTCCACTTATGGTAGGAAAATCATTTGTTAAACTATTAATTGATCAATCTCTTCTTTTAGATATAGGAATTACACTTTCCCGGCTTGTAATAGGGTTTGCTATTTCGCTCGTACTTGGAGTATTAGTAGGATTAGCGATGGTAAAATTCAAAAATTTCGGTACCACACTAAGTTCATTCGCTGTCGGTTTGCAATCTTTTCCAAGTATTGCCTGGGTACCTTTTGCAATTTTACTAATTGGGATCAATGATTTTGGGATACTTTTTGTAGTGATTATGAGCTCAGTATTCTCTGTAATGATTTCTACATACAGTGGTTTAAGAAACATATCTCCAATTTATATAAATGCCGCTAGAAATATGGGTGCAAAAGGATTTTCCTTATTTCGCCATGTTATGATTCCTGCAGCGACTCCTTCTCTGATTATCGGCATGAGACAGGCTTGGTCTTTCGCATGGCACGCATTGATAGGAGCAGAGATATTGATCACAACGTTGTTAGGATTAGGACATATTTTATTTATAGGAAGAGAATTTCATCTCATGGACCAAATAATAGCAACAATGATAACGATTTTTACCATTGGACTTTTTTTTGATAGACTATTATTTTCAAAACTTGAATCAAAGGTACGATCAAAATGGGGTTTAGATCAAGATCAAGTTTAGATAAAGGAGATAAGGAAAAAGTGTCATTATTGATGAACACCAGATTTAGTTTTAACCTAATTCCACTTTGATCAGTTCAACGGTTAGTTGATTATTAATATTTTATATGAAATGTAAGTTTATCTATATTTTACATCACATAAATTTACGTGGTTAAACTTAGGATAGCTTGTGCCATATCTCCTTTTGAATCATTTAATGCTTGAATTGCTTTCTCTTTAGATACGTTTGCTTGTTGCATAACTAGTATGATATCCTCCTCTCTAAATGATGGTATTTCTCTTTGTCTTTCCTCAATATCTGTTGCTATTATTTGGAAAATAGTACTGTCTTTTCCTTTCATTTCTACCACTTGAGGTTTTATTAAATACAGTTCTTTTGTTTCTGTTTTGATTATTACCTCTTCAATTCCATCCATTTCACTCATTTCTAGACCCATTTTTCCAAGCATCCTTCGCATTTCTCTATTTCCACCACGCATCATTTTTTTTTACCTACACTATATTGATTCTTTTCTGCTTTTTATTCCTTCTCTAACCTTAACAGCTACTCCATAGTCAAATTTATTCATCAATATGGATGAACATATTGACCTACCAACAGCCAATACTTTTTCATCTTCGTCAATAACTACTACTTCTGACCCAATTCTTATATTGTTTCCACACCATTTTACATGTCTGCAAAACAACGACCTTCCCTCACTAATGAAAGGTATTGCTTCATCTTTAGGTATTATACAATTTTGCTTAAATTCCTCAAATCTCATCATTTGCCTAGCCCCAAATAATGTTAAAACTAACTGACCGTCTTTACGTAAAGTCGCAAACAATTCCGAGTTGATGCTAAAATTCTTTATTCTACCTGTTCTTTTAGAATACTCACAATGTATTATAGGAAACTCATCAGTTATTTCTGTATTGAAAAGTAGTTTAATATGACCAGCTAGTTTTCTTTTCTCATCCAAAGGTAATGGTTTCAATGATTTTTGATCTAATAATTTTATAAAATATTTATCTTTCTTATTTTAAATTAATGAATATTCAAAAATTTTTATAAAAAAGAAAGGACTTTATTTCTTGGTAAATGTACATCATTCTATGCCATCCTTTTGTGAATTATGTGGCTCATCAACACAAGGTCTAAAAACAGTAATTATCGATGGCAGCATTTTCAATGTCTGTTTATCCTGCTCTAAACGGGGAAAACCTTATCAACCTACTATTGCTAAAAAACCATTATCAAATCCACCTCATAATAAAACTCCGTTTAAAAAACCTGTGAATGTCAGATCCAATAAAATTGAGTTTTTTGATGATAATGTGTTGAAATCGGACTTTGCTAAGATAATACATACTGCTAGAATGAAAAAAGGTTATACGCAAGAATATGTTGCTAATAAAATAAATGAAAAAGTAACTTT
Organism: Nitrososphaeraceae archaeon; assembly: GCA_042138015.1. Classification (GTDB taxonomy): domain Archaea; phylum Thermoproteota; class Nitrososphaeria; order Nitrososphaerales; family Nitrososphaeraceae; genus TH1177. The sequence continues at coordinate 11,903 of JBHIVA010000017.1, forward strand.
ATTTAAAAAAATAGAAACTGGAGGACTTAAACCTAATGAAATAATATCCAAAAAGCTAGAACGTTTTCTAGGAATTCAATTGTATCAAAGACTCATTGAAGATGATGACGATGGATAAATGAATGTTAGGGCTATTCTAATAACATATCCTGAAGAAGAGTCAGTAAATGAAGCACTATCATTGGCAGAGACAGCTGGATATGATGTGCAAAAAATTGTCAAACAGAAACATATTACGAGGTCAAAATACGGTGTTGGAAAAGGTAAGGCGTTGGAAGTAAAAGATATTTTAAATGAAATGAATATAGACATTATTCTATTTGATGAGGTTCTTAAACCTAGTCAACAGTATAATTTGGCAAGTTTGTGTAAAAAGGAGGTTATAGATCGAGAACGGATTATTTTGGAGATCTTCGAGCGAAGAACTAGTAATTCAGAATCTCGAATTCAAATTAAATTAGCTCAATTAAGATATGACATGATACGAATTAAAGAAAAAGTTAGACTGGCTAAAATAGGAGAACAACCAGGTTTTTTTGGTCTAGGAAAATATGATGCAGATATTTATATTTTAGATATAAAATCTCGTATGTCCATCTTAAAAAAAAAATTAGAGAAAGAAGAAAAGAGAAGAAAATTATATCGTTCTCAACGAAACAAAATAGGTATTCCTACTATTTCCTTGGTTGGATATACTTCAGCTGGTAAGACAACCTTATTTAATAATTTGACCGGTGAATCAAAGATAACTGGACAAGGAATGTTTACTACATTAACTACATTTACTCGTGCTTTGAATCTTAAGGAAAATAAAGTTTTGATAACTGACACTGTTGGTTTTGTTAATAAGTTACCAGCTTATATGATTGATGCATTTAAATCAACTTTAAATGAATTAGTATTTTCAGAGCTAATATTATTAGTTGTAGATATTAGTCAAAAAATCAAAGATATTAAAATTAAATTAAATAGTTCTCTTCATATAATGAATGAATTACAAGTTCCTACTACTAAAATAATTTATTTGCTTAATAAAATTGATTTAACTAATCTAAATGACGCTTATGATAAATACATTGATTTAGGATTGGAGGATTCCAATCATATAGTTTTACCCATATCATCTACGACTGGACATAATATCCATAAATTAAAAGATTTAATAGAGGATATAATATATGGGAATAAGATTTCTATCAAAAATAATAGGAAATTTTTCAAATGATTGTTGCGATACTTCGTTTAGGACATAGATTAGTTAGAGACGATCGTACTACTACTCATGTAGCTTTGGTTGCAAGAGCTTTTGGGTGTCAGAAACTTTACATGACTGGAGTAGACGATTCCATCAAGTTAACGATAGATGATGTAAATGATAGATGGGGATATAGTAATTTTGAAATAGAAATTGTAAAAAATTGGAAAAATGTTCTAAAAAAATGGAAGGAAAATGGAGGTTTTGTTATCCATATTACTATGTATGGAATAAACGTTGATGATTTTTTTAGAAAAGCAACAAAGAGTAAAGAGAAAATTCTTTTAATTGTGGGAGCAGAAAAAGTTCCAAGTGAGGTTTATAAATTGTCCGATTATAATATTTCTGTTAGTAATCAACCACATTCTGAAATAGCTGCTCTTGCCATAGTTTTAGATAGGATATTTAACGGTCAACAACTAAAATTGGATTTTAAATCTGCAAAATTAAGAATAATTCCTTCTGCTACCGGCAAATTAGTTGAAAAAGAAAAAATTAGAGGAAAAAATGATATATTATGATTTTAAAAATTGTGCTTGTTCTTAAATAATTCTAATATTTTTCAAGAAATGTCTATGTTCTTATAATATTGTGTGATACTTTACTAGAAGATTATCTATTTAATAAACTATAATATTCGTACAATAACTTGCCGTCTAATTTCATAACCATTGTTTTAAAATACTATTCCATAAAAAATATATGGTTTCAAACAACACACTACTCTATTGAAAAATAAAGATTTCATGAAAGTCGAACATAAAAAAAAGTCTTTTACTAGACCTGATGAAAAATGGGGTTTAGAAAAGGAAACTGAAAATTTTGCTAATAAAGTTAAATCATATCGTCAAGAAAAAATTTCTGATGATGATTTTAGAAGATTTAGACTTCAACATGGCGCGTACGGTTCTAGATTACGTCCCGATTACAGTATGATTAGAATTAAAATCCCAAGTGGTGAAATTACTCCTAAACAACTAGAAAAGATCGCAGAATTGTCTGAATCATTTTCAATCGGTTCTGCTCATGTTTCAACTAGACAAAATATTCAATTACACTGGGTACAGTTAGAAGATGTAAGCGAGGTAATGAGAGGACTAGTAGAAGTTGGTCTAACTACAAGAGAAGCTTGTGGTAATACAGTACGAAATGTTATGTGCAGTCATTTTGCTGGTGTATGCCCTGAAGAGATGTTTGATGCTACACCATACTCTAAAGCAGTAGCCAAATTCTTTTTACGTAATCCGATATCACAAAATTTACCTCGAAAATTCAAAATTAATTTTGGTTGCTGTGATAAACATGGTCTAGTTAGGATAGCAGATATAGGCCTGATACCTGATATTCGCGATGGGAAGAAAGGATTTAGGATCTATCTGGGTGGCGGCTTAGGAGCAGCTTCATTCATAGGTCATCTTTTAGAAGATTTTACCCCCGAAGAACAACTTCTTTCCACCTGTATGGCTACTATACGAATATTCGATAGACATGGAAATAGAGAGAATATGGCACGTAATAGAATGAGATATTTGGTAAATGAGATGGGATGGGAGAAATTTCAAAAATTAATTTTGAAAGAACGAGCAATACTTTATATGACTACCTCAGAATCCACACGGGATCTTTTTTCAGTACAACAATTTGATCATGACCTAATTTCCAACGCTATTCTTAATAAAACCAAATCTAACAATAAACTTCCTATTATTAACGAATCTTTATCTTCAAATGGTTCAAGTTATACTCGTTGGTTATATACAAATACAGTAGAACAAAAGCAACAAGGATATTACACAATATTTGTAACTCTTGGTGCTGGTGATATTACTTCAAATCAACTAAAGTCTTTAGGAAGTATAATACAAGACTTTTCTCTAGAAGGAGTAGCTAGGAACACCCCACAACAAAATTTTGCCATAAGATATGTACACTATAACGACCTGTCTAAAGTTTATAAAACACTACATACAAGTGGCTTGTCAAATTCTGGTGCTTTAACCATAACATCAGCAGTAGGATGTTCTGGTACTACATCATGTAATCTTGCAATCACTAATTCTCACAGACTAGCTAAGGAAGTACAGAGTAAGTTATTGGAACTAGGCTTTGATATTGATGATAGTCTACGAACTTCTACAATTAAAATAAGTGGATGCCCAAATTCCTGTGGACAACATGAGATTGCAACAATAGGATTTTTTGGAGGCGCAACAAGAATAGGAAACACAATGGCACCGGTATACACTATGTTATTTGGTGGCAGGTCAGATAAGGATTCTAAACTTGGAAAACCTGTAATGCGAGTACCAGCGAAAAGAGTTATTGATGTTATACAGAAAATTGTAGAATTATATAAACAGGAAAAATATAGTGAATCATTAGATTTATGGATTGATCATGTTGCAAACGGAAATGGAAATGGCATAATAAAGAATCTAGAAGATATAAAAACATCTTTAACACCTATTGTACAACTTCCTTCTTCAGAAGAATCTCCTGATTTATATCAGGATTATGGAAATGATGTCAAATTTATTGCAAAGACTGCTAGAGGAGAATGTGCTGCTTGAAAAAAAATGCTATTATTTTAAAAAAACCAATTACTAAAGTCAAGTCAAATAATAATAATAAAAAAATACAAACTATCTCAAAAAATAAAATATCAAAAAATTCCATCTCAAAAAAACTCGCACTAAAGAAATCTTATCAAAGGCTTCAAGTGATATGTGATGTAGATACATTACGAACATTAATTCGAAAAAAATCTGTCAGGGTTATTGATGTTCGTAAAATTGAAGAGTATAGAAAAGGGCACATTCCTACTGCAGTCTCCTTACCCCTTGCACAAATAATTTCCAACGATACTCCAGAAAAAATAATAAAAATACTAGAAAATATAGGAATCTCAGAAGAAATCCCAGTAGTAGTGTATGATGATACATTTGGAGCATTAGCTGCAAGAGTAGCTTGGACATTTCAATACGTTGGACACGAAAACACATCATTGCTTGAAATGACTTTCACAAATTGGAAGGATCTGGGTTTAGAGGTAGAAAAAAAGAATAATACATTCACTAAAGCGGAACACGCTTTAAAAATCAATCCATCAATTTATGCTGATGCTAACTATGTAGAATCTATTCAAAATGATCAAAATAAAATACTAGTAGATTCTAGAGAACGGCTGAACTTTTTAACAGAACATATTCCAAATGCAAAAAATATTCCATATACAATGTTAGGAACAGCGAATAGCATTTTGAGGCCAATAAATGATTTGAAACGGTTTATTGAAAATAGAGGAATTAAAAAAGATTCTGAGATTATAACTTACTGTGGTAGTGTAGGAACATTATCTGGATTGGCATTTTATGCATTGAAATTGGCAGGAATTAAAGATGTAAAGTTGTATTCTAAATCATTTAAAGACTGGAAAGCATTAGGAAAGCCAAAAACCGAATTTAAAGACGCGAATTATTGGGACTTGTCAGCGGAATAATATTTGCAGATTAGATTATTCATTTTTATTAATAAAATAAAAAATAGTTTATTTACTACTTTTTAAATTAAATCAAATATTATCAAGAAATTAAAATTTCATTCCCAAATTTAAGAGGTATACGTAATGTGACTATACCATCAACGTAACTAGCAGTTCCAGTTATTTCTTCTTCTTTCACTGAAAAAGGCAAAATGACTTTTTTACTTATATTTGTAGGCCTATGTTTAAAGTAAACTATTCCACCTAAATCTTCCTCTTTTCTATTTGCTTTTATTGTTAAAATATTCTTTGATATCCTAAGATTGATGTCTTTTTTGTTAAATCCTGGAAGATCGATAACAACGACTAAATCATTTCCATCCTCGAACATATCTACTGGAGGAAGAACAAATTCATAAAATTCCTTTGATTTATTGTTTATTTCTCTCATAACTTCTTTTGCCATATACAATCCTAATCCCATGATTAATTAAATTATGATATTTGAATATAAATCCTTATTTCTCACAATTGATTACTTATTTAGGTATCGTTTTTATATTTATCCTAAATGACTTGATGATGTGATTAAAGAAGCTCCCGAAATCGATCGTCAAGCCGGTATAGAATGTTATTGTACAGGATTCTTAGGAATAAATGGGAATATAAAAAAAAGGAGTGATGAATTCCATGTTTCAGAATTACTAGATGAATCAATATTAAAATCTCCATATTTTTCTTCTCAACAAGATAAAATCCATAGATTTCCTATTTTTTTGTTAGAAAAGACTGATATAGATTCAAATCATGCTATAATCGAACTTAAAAAAAAAACAGGGCTAAATTTAAAAATATTAGGAATTAAAGATGCAAAGGCTATAACAACTCAATATGCAAGTTCCGAAAATATTAACAACATCCCAAAAAAAATTGAAACTTCTAAAATCAAATTATCTTTAGTAGGATTTTTAAACAAACCACTATCAAAATCTTATCTTATCGGTAATATGTTTAAAATTAAGATTGATGATGCACAAGAAAATGATCTGAACAGCTTTACTACGGAGATTAACAAAATAGCCAATTTTTATGGATTACAAAGATTTGGTAGTGAACGCATGGTAACTCATTTGGTAGGTAAAGCTATTCTAAAAAGACAGTTTGATAAGGCAATAGAATATTTACTTTCCTATACTTCAAATTATGATTCAAAATTTTCAAAAGAGATACGAGAAAAAAGTCGGGATCCTAAAAATTATTCTACATTAATCAAAAATATGCCAAAAGGTATGGATCTGGAAAGAAAAATAATGATCACTCTTATAAATGGTAAAGGATCAATTTTTGCGTTAAGATCAATTCCGATATCTATAAGACGAATATTTGTTCATGCATATCAATCCTATGTTTTTAATAAATGCGTAAGTACAGCCTTACTCGAAGGAGAAGACATTCACAAGTGTGTAGAAGAAGACTTATGTTTTGAAATAGAAAAAATTTTAGTTTTTGGGAAAATACGAAGATTTAGACATGAATCAAATTCATCTAAAAACGTCGTTCCGGCTATCCGGTTAATAGGATATAATTTTCAGCCAAGAAAAAATAGTCGATTTGATACTATAATAAGAAAAATTTTAAGAATTGATGATATAACTCCGAGTGATTTTTACATTAAAGAACTTCAAGAATTAAGTGTGCAGTCTGGGTTTAGACAAACCTCTCTATCTTGTACAGACTTTAGATATTCTGGATCGATTAACCTTTCATTTAAATTACCAAAAGGCTCTTATGCAACGACATTATTGAGGGAAATAATAAAACCAATGGATCCTATTAAATCAGGATTTTAGAATAATAGAAATAAAGCAAAGAATATTTAAGATCCATTAACTCTACCATCATGTAATTATTTTAAAATCTATTTCTTTTCTTTTCAAGAATTCAATTAAAAGTTCTGAATGTTTCTCATTTTCCAATTCTAGACTTAAATATACTCCTGCTGTTCCTGGAGATATATTTGAGCTAAGTCTGTCATGGACTACCTCAACTATATTTACGCTGAGGTCTGAAATCCCATCTACAACCGTTTTCAAAGCTCCTGGTTTGTCGGGTAATAAGATAAAAATCTTTAACATTCTATTCATTTGCATGAGGCCTTTTGCAACTACCTGTCCAAGTAAATACATATCTACATTACCACCTGAAAGAATCGATACAACTTTTTTTGTTTTATCTTTATGACCATTCTCCATTAAATAAGCTAAACTCGCGGCGCCTGCAGGTTCTATTACTAACTTGGATCTTTCCATTAGGAGAAACATCGTTTTTACTATTGAATTATCATCAACTAGTACAATATCATCAAGATATCTTTTTACAATTTCGAAAGTTAGATTTCCAGGAGATTTTACCGCAATACCATCAGCTATACTAAACTCTCCTTTTTTTGCTTGAAGACGTCCTTTCTCTATAGATTCCTTCATAGCGGGAAACGCCCGTGATTCTACACCAATAATTTTCACCTTGCATTTTTTCTCCTTTATCGCTATAGCCACTCCTGCAGCCAATCCTCCACCACCAACAGGAAGATAAACCTCATCTAGGTCAGGGATATCCTCCAACAACTCCAATCCTACAGATCCTTGACCAGCTACCACTTGAGGATCGTCGAATGCATGTATTATTGCCTTTTTCTCATATTTTGCGATTTCCTTAGCTGCTATCCAAGCTTCATCATAGTCAGAACCTCTAAGAATTACCGTTGCATTATAAGATCTTGTAGCAGCAATTTTTGCAGGAGATGCATTGATGGGCATTACAATAGTACATGGAACATTCCTTATAGCTGCAGCGTAAGCCACTCCTTGTGCATGATTACCTGCAGATGCAGCTATAATTCCATATTTTATTTCTTCTTCAGGTAAAGACTCTATCTTGTAAAGTGCTCCTCTCACCTTGAATGACCCTGTTTTTTGTAAAGCTTCGTTTTTCAAGAAAATATTAGTACCAACAAACCGAGAGAAAGTATTAGATTTGTAAACTGGCGTTTTCCCGATGTGTTTTTTTAATAATTCATTGGCATTTAGTATATCTTTATAGACGGGAATTGTTTCCAAATTTAATTTACTGTTCATTATAACTAAGGATAGGTTTGCATTTCTAATTATAATTTGCTATTATTACAAATAAAGAAACTAATGAGAATCTCTTAACATAGATATTACTTTATTTAACTCATTAACAATCTGACTTGTTGTATGATTGTTAATACTTTTTGTATCAATATATGTATCTCTTATACCACTTTTCTTATTCTTGATAACCTCTATGTCAAAATAAGATATTATTCCTTCTTCTCCCTGAATTAATCTATTGTAATCTATTTTTACTGGTGTTATTCTATATAGATATATTATCATCTCATTTAACTCCAAAAGTAGGTTCTCTCTTCTTTTATTGAGTTCTGCTATTTCGGGAAATTCATTCTCATGTTTTAATGCAATTTTTTCTAGTCTTGACATTAATAAATTATCTTCAAAAATTAAAGTGAACAATTCTTCAAAATCTAAGTTTTCATAACCGCATTCTTTTAATTCTTGTTTTATTTTCTCATTCCCTTTTACTGCTAATGTAGAAAAACTTTCAAAGGATTCTTGATTCATGTTTATTAACTCTTTTTGAATTTCAAGAACTCGCTTATCAACTCTATAAAATGGAATAGCATGATATTGTATCCCAAAATAGCCATAAATATAGAATTTGTCAATAGTTATCGAAATTTGAAAAAATACTCGATTTAAGTCTTCTGTCTTTGAATCAGAAACATCAGATTTAATCCATTTATTCAATTTTTTTAACAAACTTGAATACAAATTTCTAATTTCTATGGGATCGAAAGTCTCGGAAGAAGTAATAGTTCCATCACCCAACATAACATTCACCTTTTGCATCTTTAATTTTGGCTTTAAAAATTCTATAAATTCATCACTAACCTGATTAACTGCCATATTAATATAAGAAACAAATTCATCATTTCCATTTAGTGGAACTCGCATTTCTGATTATGATAATTATTTAACTTTAAAATATATTTGGATTAAAATTTCTGATTCCTATAATAGTGCAGAAAATTCTACCTACCAATCTATCAATATTTTGATTGAAAAAAATAAAACTAAAATAAAAGCAAGATTAGATTAATTTATGCCCACAGCATATATTTTGGTTAACTGTACTTTGGGTTCTGAAGAAAAGATAATTAGGGAATTGACAAATTTGTCTGATGTAAAAGAGGTAAGGGGAACATATGGAGTTCATGATGTATTCGTAAAAGTTCGATCTAGTGATACTGAATCAATGAATAACACCATTACAAATAAGATAAGAAAAATACCTGGCATTACCTCAACTGTTACCTTGGTAGTAATTGAGGAACAGGGTGGAAAAGAAAATCCTTAATTCCTTTTCCTATTAACTAAAGTTTGACCCAATAAAAAATCTCGTAATATATTTCTTATAACTTTGTTTTTTTATCTTCTTCCTTTATCCTCCTAATTTCATAGACTATTAATATTGTACTTCCTAATATAATTGCCCAACCAAATCCCCCAACAAGAATGTGATGGTTATATATAGGAATTAGGAATGACATCAAGGCTGTTACAGCCCCTATCCACCAACTCACTATTAATAATTGAAGACTCATAGTCACTAATTTATCACCCTCTGAGATCCTCATCAAATCCTTTAAAATAATTTAGTGTTTTCCCACATTTAACGCATTTATTATATTCACTAAAGTCAAAATTATTGTATAATCTGAAAGAAAATGAATCATTATGTGAACAGAATAATCTTTTAATTAGTTGTATTATAGCTTTCAATAATACGGTAATAGTATGATTGTATAATGTAATATTAATTAATGCCGCCGGTGAGATTTGAGCTCACGACAGCTCGGTCTTCAGCTTCACTCCCATGATATAATCAATTGAGTCGAGTGCTCTCCCAGGCTGAGCTACGACGGCATTAAATATCTAAATAAAATCAATCAGTATATAATTCTATTTTGAATATATTTTCATATATTTTATATAAAATTTATACTGTGTAGTATTCATGTAAAATCACATTTATATTATTTATATAAAAATCAAAGTAATTATGTTAATAACTTTTTTAATATAACTATATATCTAAAACTAAATAAATATTAAAAGTAATTTTTTAGGAGATAATAATAATGAATAATTCAGTTAGCTCTGAATCCGATCAAGTCATAGAAACTGCAGAAGAAAGAAAAAAAAGATTTCTTTTGGAATTCGATATGCCTTTCAAATGTGACAAGTGTAATGAAAGGTTCAAGAAGAAAAAGTATCTTAGAGAGCACAAGGCTAATGTACATTCATATTAAATCATAATATTATAAAAGTTAACTTTTAAAATATCTAGAGAATATTTATTCTACTATTCTAAATAATAACAAATGAAAATATATACTAAAACAGGGGATAAAGGATATACTGGGCTTATAGGCGGGAAAAGGATTTCAAAAAGCAATCTAAGAATAATAACTTATGGTACCGTTGATGAAGTTAATTCTTATATTGGATTATGTATTGCAGTTTTGGCAGAACGACAAAATAAGAATTTTTCTCTTCATGATGTGATAAACCTACTAACGCTTTTACAAAATGATCTTTTTATTATTGGTTCTGATCTTGCTGATCCTAACCTAAAATCTAATACTGTTAGGGTTAAACAAGAAATGATAGATAATTTGGAAAATAATATCGATAGATACGAAAAGGATCTCGATCCTATAAAGTATTTTATACTACCTGGGGGTTCCTTAGAATCTGCTTATCTTCACGTAGCAAGAACTATAGTTAGAAGAGCGGAAACTAATGTTTCAAAATTACTTACAAATACCAATCAGCCCATAAACAATCTAATTCTTGTTTACTTAAATAGATTATCTGATTTATTTTTTGTTTTAGCTAGATTGGTAAATAAAAGATTAAGAATATCTGATATCGCATGGAGATCTTAAAATAGTATAAATATCTAACAAAACGGTGTCTTTAAATGGGACAAATGATAAACGTCGTTTTCATATTTCTAATTACAGTAGTTATGGGAATTATTACAATAATTCTTGCCAATCTCTTTGACATTTTTTTAAAACCATCTTTATTGCCTCTTTTTCTATCTACTTTTATAACAATTGTGGATGTATGCTTAGGTAGTTTCCATTTATGCAATACATTATTCGCATAAAAGATAAAACTATGGATTTTTTTCTTATAGTATGTTTGATAATAATAACTATCCTAATAGTGATCGAACTATCGAAATTAACAATGAACATTCTAACCATGATATTAAGGATTTCAATATAGATATTTTTATTCAATCAATCTTTATGTTAAAAAAAATTAAAAGAACTGGATGGCTAGTAAAAGGGAAAATACTTGACGGTGAATCTATTGCAGATCATAGCTATTCTTTGTCTGCATTATGTATGATATTTTCAGATATAATGGGACTTGATACCCATAAAGTGCTGAAGATGTGTATTATACACGATCTGGCAGAATCGATAATAGGAGATATTATGCCTGGCGAAGTTCCAGACAAAGAGAAAAAGTTTAAAGAAAATGAAGCCATGAAATCCATATTATTCTCTCTTCCTTCATCTATCAAAATCTCCTATATGAAAATATGGAAAGAATTCCTATCCAACGGATCTAAAGAGGCTCGACTGGTACATAATCTAGATAAGCTGGAAATGATGTTACAGGCTAAGGAATATTCTGTTCAAGGTTATCCTATAAAAAATTTAGTTCAATTTTTGGAGTTTACTAAAAAATCTTATGATCAAGAAGAAAATTATTCACTATTGAATATTCCTTATATTAAAAATATACTAAAAAATTTAAACAACCTAATTAATAAAACATAATGTATATAATATGCAATATTTTAATGCATTAAAACTTGGAGAAAAACGTGTTAAACAGGCACAAGATCTTTTAAAACTTTATACTGGAACTGCTGCAATGCCTGCTCTTGCACTAAAAGATAATAAATCAAATAACTGGCTTCCCGTAGGTGAGGAGAATCTATTTGCAGTTGTTAAAGAAACAAATGGATATATGATTGCTTTATGCGATTCTAATGGAATAGCTAAAACTATTGCGCAATGGTTTTCAGAAGAAGAGAAAAATAATATCATCTTAAAAATACAGAAGGAAAAAAATTTAAAAGAATACATTGGAAAACTCTCATTACCAATCTAATTAATCCTTAAGTATGAATATTCTTTCTAATAATGTAATTTGGCAAGAAAATTAGAGACAGAGATAGAAGTTAAGGGTCATTTGATTGATTCAATGATCTTGACTAATATTTTTGATAAAATAATGGATTTGAAAGGGGATTTTAAAGTTTTAGAATTTACAGTAGGAAGAAAGAAAACTGATCCTAGCTATGCAAGACTTTCGATAGGTGGCACCAATCAGAAACAGCTGGATCAAATATTAGATGCTATTTACAGAGAAGGAGCACAACCGATTGTAACAAGAGCTGTTTTATTGGAGCCAGCACCCTCTGATATGGTGATGCCCGATTTATTCTATAGTACAACCAATAAACCGACACAGGTATATTATGATGGAAAATGGATAGATGTGGAAAACATTATGATGGATAAATGTATAGTAGTTGATATACAAAAAAATACGGCTAAATGTACTATGATTAGAGACATAAAAAAAGGCGATCTCATAGTAGTAAAGGAAAGAGGTATACGAATTATTCCAGAAGAAAGACCACGCCAGGGTGTAGATATTTTTCAGTTTATGAGTAGTAATTCATCGAGTGAGAGGCCTACTCAACATATTATAAAAAAAGTTGCAAAAGATATTCACCTAGTAAAAAAAAATAATGGTAAAATAATAATTGTAGGGGGACCTGTAATAGTACATGCAGGGGGTTCTCAATCTTTATCTAAATTGATAAGCATGGGATATGTTCATGGTTTACTTACTGGTAACGCATTAGCGGTACATGACATTGAAAATGCATTGTTAGGAACATCCCTTGGAATGAATATTGACGATGGAACATTAGCAGTTCGTGGACATAGAAATCACATGCAGTCAATCAACGAAGTTTTTAAGCATGGGTCTATAAGAAAAATGGTTGAAAAGGGTTTTCTAAAGAAAGGAATAATGTATGAATGCATTAAGAATAATGTACCATTTGTTCTATCGGGATCCATAAGAGATGATGGCCCCATTCCAGATGTTGTTACTGATATTGTAGAAGCTCAGAGGCAATATAAAGAACTTTTGAAAGATGCGGGCATGGTTATAATGCTCTCATCAATGTTGCATTCGATTGCAGTAGGAAATATGTTGCCTTCATATATAAAAGTCATAGCCGTCGATATAAATCAATCTGTTGTTACTAAACTATTAGACAGAGGTACTAGTCAAGCAATTGGAATAGTAACAGACGTTGGCGTATTTCTTCCTATGATTCTACAACATTTAAAAGATTTAAGTTAGCTATTTAGATCTATTATGGGCGTAAACTGTTATGTTAAGATACCTACTCTTTTGAATAAATTTGGGTATGTATGTTTAATTTAATATTGACTAGATCATAAATTTAACGTATTGTATAAATATTCTATATTACATTTAGTTTATGTGACTTGAGATAATAAATAAAAGGATCAAATATTCTATCTCTAAACCAGTTTTTTAGGCTTCAATCATACTCCATTCCACGGTTAAGGATAACATAATTTTTAGGTGATGGATATATCTATATATACAAATTATATGATAGAGTATTAAGCGTAAATTATAATTGGAAACTAATTACCTAATTAAGAATATTTTCATAGTAAACCTGTACTCTTACCTAAAATATCTATTAAAAGTAGATTATGAATGTATACTAGATCACTAATCATAAATATTTATTTATGATTAGAAATTAGAATGATAATGAAATGCTAAAAAATAGATTATCACAACATAAAAATAAAAAATGGAGTACCTTGAATATAGTTATTGATGACAACAGACATAATTAATTTGAATTTTATACTTAATCATAATTGGTGTCTAATCATAATTAATGTATAAATAGGTACTGTATTACACATCAATAAGAAATTTAAATAGGTTAAAGATACATTTTGTAATTATTTCTTACTCAGGAATAGTGTATCACAACATAGTCACATGTGATAATAAGTAAATATATGTAGTAGAATATATATAAACTAATATTTCTTTCTTTATGTACTTTTATGTCTACATGAAAGTGATGCAAAAAGAAATTTTTTGGTATAGTACGAAATATGTATATAGTTAGTTTTTATTTTTGGGCGATTTGTTAGGTTTTTGGTTAATTGTAACATGTTGTATTTCTCCAACCAAAACTTGCTCAAACATTTAAGTATATGTTTTATTATGAAATCTAAATTTTACTGAGTATACTCTTCACTCATTTTATCAATTTTTGGTTCTACAATCTATTCCAATCTATTCCTTATAAGTCTTAGAGTGACATTGGCATCAGCCCTACCACTAGTTGCTCTCATAACCTTTCCTAACAAATAATTGATAACAGTCGGATTTTTTTTTGCATCCGCTACTGCATTCTTTTCTTCCTCAAATATATCACAAATGGTTTTGTTTAAGATTGTTTCATCGGTTATAAGAAAAACCTGCTTTTCATTGATTATTTTTGAAGGTAATTCGCCAGTTTTAATAACCTTACTTAAAATGCTTTTTGCAATTGTTCTATTAATCACTTTTTCATCAACTAATTTTGCTATTTCTACAATATGATCTGCATTAATTTTCATTTCTTCCAGAGTTTTCTTTCCAGTCGAACCAAAATCTAAAAAACCTAGAATATCACTAACTATCCAGTTTGAAATAGATACAGGAGAATTATATTTATTAACTGCTGATTCAAAGAGATCACCTAACTCCTTGTTATCTATTAGTATTTGGGAAACATGTTCTGATAATCCAAATTGGTTCATAAATCTTATCTTCCTGTCATCAGGAAGCTCTGGAATTTTAAGAGAAGTAAGATATTTTTCTTTTACAACGATTTTTGGAATATCTGGTTCTGGAAAGTATCTATAATCATCTATTTCTTCTTTGGATCGTGATTGTTTTGTAATTTTACGCTTCTCATCCCAGTGACGCGTTTCACCCTTTATCTCTATATCATGTATGTTCATAGTTTGTTGTCTTGCTATTTCATATGTAAGAGCTTTCTCTACGTCCCTAAATGAACTTACATTTTTTATTTCTACTTTTTTACCCTCTCCAATAGAAATATTAGCATCACACCTAACCGATCCTTCTAAATCTGTTTTGCATACATTCAGATGTGCTAATATTGAAGTTATTTTATTAAGAAAAAATCTCACATCTTTCGGATCTTTAAAATCTGGTGCTGTAACTATTTCTACTAAGGCTACACCAGATCTGTTGTAATCGATTAAAGCTTGTTTTCTTCCTTCTTCATAGACGATTCGACCTGGGTCCTCTTCTAACTGGATCCTTAGTATTCTAACCTTTTTGTTATCTCCATAATACACTATACCTCTTTTTCCAATACAGGTATTAGTTTCATCTGAATCATATTGTGTAATCTGAAAATTTTTTGGAAGATCCGGATAAAAATAGTTTTTCCTTGAAAATATGGTCATCTCAGGAATTTCACAATTAAGTGCTTTAGAAATCATGATAGCATGATCCAATGCCTTTCTGTTTAAGAGGGGTAAGGTACCTGGTAATCCAATACACACAGGACATATATTTTCATTTATATCCTTGGTTCTATAATTCGAAAAACAAGAACAAAATAATTTACTATGTAGTTCAGTTAATTGACAATGTATCTCTAAACCAATTTTAATAATCAATGCTATTATAAATTAGGATATTTATTAATATTAATAGATTTTTCAAATAAATCGCTTAAGTATAATATCTTTTCTTCCTGAAACTCATCTCCCATGATTTGAATACCAATTGGGAGCTCGTCTAGGAATCCTGCAGGAACTGAGATTGCCGGAATACCCGATAAATTGGCCAAAACCGTGTTAATATCTATCAAATACATTTTCAATGGATCGTCGATCTTTTCTCCAATCTTGAAAGGAAGAACAGGCACAGTTGGAGAAATTAATAAATCGTATTTCTTAAAAAGTTTTTTTAATTCCATTTTGATCATAGACTTCACCTTCTGAGCTTTCACATAGTATTTTCCATAATATCCAGAAGATAATACATATGTACCCAATATTATTCTACGTTTAACTTCGTCTCCAAAATTTCCTCTAGTCTCTGAAAAATATGAATTCCATTCATAATCATCTGGATCTAATTTAAATCCATATCTTATGTTATCAAATCTAGCAAGATTACTGCTTGCTTCAGCAGTTGCAATAGTATAATATGATGCAAGTGCATATTCAGCACACTTCAATGAAGTCTCTTCACATTCAAATCCAAGGTTTTCGAAAGTTTTTAAGGCAGAATTAATACACTTAGAAATACTTTGATCTGAGCCGTCAATTAATTCTTTTATAAAACCTATTTTTATTTTCTTGTTAAAATAGTTATCAGTTATAAAATTGCTGTTGTATTTATTACTGTCCAAAGAGGTATCATCATTAATATCCTTCCCAGAAATAGTCAAAAATATATTTCTAACATCAGATACATTTTTACCTATAGGACCGATCTGCTCCAAGCTATTAGAATATGATACAAGTCCATATCTGCTAATCATACCATATGTAGGTTTCAACCCAACAACTGAACAAAAACTTGCAGGACAGCGTATAGAGCCTCCAGTGTCAGAACCTAATGAAACAGTACACATTTGTGCTGATACACTTGCCGCACTTCCCCCAGATGATCCTCCACAAACATAATTTATATTCCAAGGATTTCGTGTGATTCCAAATGAACTCCATTCGGTAGTAGACCCCATACCAAATTCATCTAAGTTCAGCTTTCCTATGATTATAGCATCCTCGTCTATCAATTTTTTTACTACGGTAGCATTAAATGGTGGTATATATTCAGATAGCATTTTGGAAGCACAGGTAGTTTTTAAACCCCTAGTGCTTATGTTATCCTTAATTCCAACTGCTACTCCAGCCAAAGAACCAATAGAAGTTCCATTTTTTATTTTTTTATCTATCTCTTTAGCTTGGTTTATAGCATTCCTATTTATAGTAATAAATGCATTAATTTTCTTATCTATCTTTTCTATTCTGTCTAATAGTGAAGTAATATATTCTTGAACAGTAAAATTTCCATTTTTAATACCATTTAACACACCTTGAATATCTAACTTTGGTAAATTAGACATGCTAATTCATCCTAGGACCTTTAACAAATCTATTTTTTTTAGTTTTTAAGCTGTTTAGTAACTCGTTGTTGAATTCCTTAGCTTCGTCATTTCTTAAATCAGAAATTTCCTTAAATATAGAATACAATTCGGTTTGATTTACTGAGATCTCATCCAATTTATCTAAATATTTAACAATCTTTTCAATCTGTTTAGCATAGTTCTCATACTCGTCTTCCGATAGATATACCTTGGAAAGCTTACTAAGATGTTGTAAATCCTCTCTGGTAATCATTTATCCACCACTTTTATTAAGGCGATAATCTGTCAATATCTCTTGGATATAATGTAGTATCTCTAATATTGTCTACGTTTGTAATTATCATCAAGAGCCTTTCTAACCCTATACCACATCCTGCGTGAGGAGGTATTCCATATTCAAATATACGTAAGTGATAATCAAATGAGTTCAAATTGAGCCCCTTTTTCTTCATTTTATTTACTAAAATTTCTTTATTACTAATTCTAGTACTTCCAGATGATATTTCTAATGAGCCATACATTAAATCGAACGATTCACAAATTCTTGGTTCTAAGATATTCTCTTTCACATAGAATGGTTTTGCAGATGATGGCCAATCTATTATAAAATAAAAACCATCTAATTTCTCATCATCTAGTTTTTTAATAGAATGAGGTGAGATGTCATCCCCCCATCTTATATTCTCACCAGCACTCTTCAATCTTTCTATCAAATCTGAATATTTGTATCTTGGAAAGTATTGATTATTGTTACTACCAATTATATTGTTAATAAAAGTCGGATCTATACCAAGTTCAGAAATCTCTTTGGCTTTATTCTCATTTAATGATTTTATTACATATTTTATCATTTTTTCTAACAGACTCATGATATCGTTATAATCAACAAAAGCTTTTTCGATATCTATTGAAATAGCTTCAGATAAGTGTCTATTTGTACGTGATGGTTCTGCTCTAAATATAGGACCTATCTCAAAGATATTTTCAAATGACATTGTTAACTGTTCCTTATATATTTGAGGACTTTGTGCCATAAATGCCTCTCTGTCATAGTAAAATATAGGAAACAATGCGGTACCACCTTCTGAGGCTGTAGCGATAATTTTTGGAGTATTGACTTCCGTAAATCTTTCTTTATCTAAAAATTCTCTCAAAAATTTTAACACTGAATGTCTAATAGTAAAAATATTTTGTAACTGTTTTCTTCTAAGATCTACGGCTCTAAAATCCAATCTGGTATCTATTCCTGCTGGATTCTTATTTTGAATCATAAATGGCGGTGCTTTTAAAGGAATTGAAAATATTTTTATCTCAAGTGGTATAATTTCTATGCCCTTAGGAGCCTTAGACTGTGTAATTACTCTTCCACGTATCGCAATAGAAGTATGTTCCCTTATTTCAGATATTTCCTCGTATATATCATCTAAACACTGTCCTTTTTTAGCTATGATTTGTAAATCCCCATCTTTATCCCTTAACATTATAAATTGAATATTTCCATGATCTCTAATACTTGATACCCATCCCATTACAGTAACTATATTTCCCTCAGAATTGGAATTGATATCTGATGAATAATGACTTCTTCTCCACTCTCCCAATTCTTCTTCTTTCAACTTATCAACCAACTTCAAACCCTAGCTATTGTATAAGGTTTAAACGAGACTAATTTATTTTTTGAGAAATTTTAGATCCAAATAGATACTTAGCAACATTATTCTTTATTAGAGATGAAAAGAATTACCAAATTCTCAAATCCATTTTTGAAGAATAAAGATTAATTATTCAAAATGTATTTTATATCAGCATAGTTCAAATATCCTTATCTACATCTTCAGAATATGGTAAGCAATAATAATTTACTTCATGTAAACAAAGATTCTTGGGATAAAGAAGTAATAAATTCACAGTTACCTGTTTTTGTTGATTTTTGGGCAGAGTGGTGTGGTCCATGCCGAATGGTCGGTCCAGCAGTCGAACAACTTTCAAAAATTCTAGATGGAAAAGTAAAGATAGCAAAGGTTAACGTTGATGAAAATCAAGAGATCGCTGTAAAATACAATATACACTCTATACCTTCTCTCATATTGTTTAAAAATGGAAAAGAGATTGCTAGAACAGTAGGTGCAGCTCCTAAAGAAGCGTACCAAAAATTCATAGAAGATTCCCTCTCAAAAAACTAAGTACACCGTCTTTTCATTTATCTTTTGATTTTCCAACATAATTTATTTTTCAAAAAAGCATTAATATAGAATATAATAATCGTAGCATTAGTTGGGCAAGAAAGAAATAACTACACTATTTTCAACAAATCCTGATAAATATTATAGAGTTTCATTATTTGATAAATTCGGATTTAAGCGTCATCAATGCGTAACTTGCGGAAAATTTTTCTGGTCTATAATAGATAAAGACATTTGTCCGGATCACGAAAGATATACTTTTATTGGAAATCCTCCTACTACCAAAAAATTCGATTATGTATCTGCATGGAACGAAGTTGAAAATTATTTCAGAACTGAGGACCATTCGATTATTAAGAGATATCCTGTGGTTTGTAGATGGAGAGAAGATCTCTATTTCACAATTGCATCAATTGTAGATTTTCAAAGAGTAATGGGTGACAAGGTTATTTTCGAATTACCTTCAAATCCTCTTGTAGTCCCTCAGGTTTGTTTGAGATTTAATGATATTGAAAATGTTGGAATAAGTGGTAGACATTATACAAGCTTTTGTATGATTGGTCAGACGTGCAACGCAGATACTCAAGGAGGATACTGGAAAGACAGATGCATTGATCTAGATTTTAATTTACTCACAAAAGTTCTAGGAATAAATCAAAACGAAATAACTTTCGTAGAGGATGTCTGGATGGGAGCAGGGGCTTTTGGATATTCTCTAGAGTATTTTGTTCGGGGTCTGGAACTAGGTAATGCTGTATTTACAGAATTTGAAGGAGATGCTAATCATTACAGAGTAATGAGGAATAAAATTATTGACATGGGAGCAGGATTAGAAAGAATTTCTTGGATCACTATGGGTACTCCAACCAGTTATGATTGCTGTTTCGAATCTGTAATTAAATACATGGAGAATAGTATAGGATTATCTGAAAACAAAGACTTTCTGTCAAATTACTTCACACTAATATCAGAGAAATTTAATTATTTGAATGGTTTTCAGTCTGGTAATACAAATATATTAAAACATGGGATCGCCAAAGAAATGGGTATTTCATTTGAACAACTCAATAAAATTGTTTCACCATATGAGGCAATTTATACTGTCGCTGATCATAGTAGGACACTTTTGTTTGCTATCTCTGATGGTTCTCTACCATCCAATGTAGGTGGAGGCTATAATTTACGTATCCTTTTACGAAGAATGCTTGCAATAATTGAAAGATTCAAATGGAATATAAAAATCGAAGAGTTAATAGATTCACATATTACATACCTAAAAAATATGTATCCTGAATTAGAACAATATAGGAATGAAGCTCTAGAAATAATGAAACTAGAGTCAGAACGATATATTAATACAAGACAACGAATGAATACTATTGCTTATAATTTAAAGAAGACACAAAAACATCTAACAGTAGATAATCTTATAAAGTTATATGAATCAGATGGTATTACACCAGATTTTCTCAAGGAGATTAATATTATAAAAGAGATTCCTGCCAATTTTTATACAAAATTAGCAGAGCTTCATGACTCTGCTCAAAATCTAAGTAATAAGGAAGTTTTTGATATTGATGAAGAATTTGCACCAACGAGATTGTTGTTCTATGAAGACTCCTCTTTAAGAAGTTTTTCAGCCCAAGTAGTCAAAATTATAAATGACAAATTTGTAATTTTGAATGAATCAGCATTTTATCCTCGAGGAGGAGGTCAAGAACCAGATAATGGAACTATTGGTAAATCAACTGTTTCAGATGTAATTAAATATAAAAATATTGTTCTTCATAAAATCGAAAAACTTACTTCTTCAGTTAAAGAGGGTTCAATTGTAGATTGTAAGGTTAATTCAAATCGTCGTGATTCTATCACTAAGCATCATACGGCAACTCATATCTTAAATTCGTCTGCAAGGAACACCCTGGGATCATGGGTTTGGCAAAATTCCGCCTTTAAGGACGTAAATTATGGACGGTTAGACATAACACATCACTCTGCTTTAACTAAAGAGGAGTTATCTAGTATAGAAAATATTGCCAATAACGTGGTCATGAAAAATTTAGATGTTAATATCAAAGAATATGAAAGAGGAGAAAGTGAACAAAAATTTTCTTTTAGGATATATCAAGGAGGGGTTGTTCCGTCAAACAACGTTCGGATCGTGAGTATAAGTGACTTCGATATAGAAGCATGTGGAGGCACACATGTTAGCAAAACTGGAGAGATAGGGCTAATAAAAATCCTTAAATCAGAACGAATTCAAGATGGTGTTATAAGATTAGAATTTGTGGCTGGACAGTCTGCAATAGATTATATAAAAAAACAAGATAACAATATTTCACTTATTACCCATACCTTGGGGTCAAGCAAGGAAAGAATGGTAGAATCTTTTACTAGATATTTTGATGAATCGGAAAAATTAAGAACAAAACTAAAAATTTTCATGAGAAAAACAGCAATAATTCTTGCACAGTATGTATGCTCTAATGCTAAACAAATATCTGAGAGTGGAGTAAAATTATATTCTACTTTTGATGATGAATTAGATGAAGAATACCATATTCTTATAGGCGAAAAATCAATAGAATTGGATCCGTATGTGATATATATTTCTTTTATTTCTAAGGGTGACGGAGTTAGAGTAATAGTATTCGTAGGGGAAAAAGCTAGAAAATTTGGTTATGATGCAGGCCAAATAGCAAAAGATTTGGCTTCTAGGTTAGGTGGTTCTGGTGGGGGTGATAGAAGGTTTGGACAAGGGGGAGGTAAATTTAAGAATAAAATCGATGAAATTTTAAGTCTAGGTAAAACTTATGTCAACGCTACGATTTTAGGGAGAAAAAAGTAACATGGATAATAATGAAACTAAATCAAAACTAGATATACAAAAAATAGAAACTAAATGGAGGTTAAGGTGGAGTAGTGAGAATTTATTTGTCTGTAGTCCTGATAACAATAATACAAACAAATATTTTATTACAGTAGCTTTTCCTTATCCAAATTCGCCTCAACATATTGGACATGGCAGAACATACACCTTAGCTGATGTGCATGCTCGATACATGAGGATGAAAGGAAAAAATGTGCTATTTCCAATGGCTTTTCATTATACAGGTACTCCAATTTTGGCAATGTCAAAGCGAGTTATGTCTGGAGATGCAGATCTGATCAATACTTTTAAAAATCTTTATAACATTCCCGAAGAAATCATTAAAACTTTTTCAAATCCTGAAAGAATTGCTAGGTATTTTCATAAAGAAATTAAACTAGGAATGCAAGAGATAGGTTATTCTATTGATTGGACACGTGAATTTACAACTATCGACAAAATGTATTCAAAGTTTATTACCTGGCAATTCGCAACATTACGAAAGAATGGATTAATAGTTCAAGGTTCTCATCCTGTAGGTTGGTGTCCTAGGGATAATAATCCAGTCAGTCAACATGATACATTAGGAGACGTAGAACCAGAATTTAATGAATATATATTAATAAAATTCAAATTATCAGATAACAATATTTTTCTACCTGTAGCTACATTAAGACCTGAGACAATTTTTGGAGTTACCAATTTATGGATAAATCCGGATATTAATTATTTAGAAATAGAGATTGATAAAGAGAGATGGATCGTAACCCGAGAAAGTTACCAAAAATTAGTATTCCTAAACCATCATATAAAATTGGTAAATACCATTCAAGGTAAAGATTTGATTGGCAAATATGTTATTAATCCTGTAGGCGAAATAAAGATTCAGATTTTCCCTGCAAAATTTATCAAACCAGATACAGGTACAGGTATAGTTATGTCTGTTCCTGGTCATGCTCCTTACGATTATCAGGCAATAACAGATTTACAAAAGGACCAGACCATAAGTACACGTTATCCAAACTTAAACATACATACAGTTCATCCACTAAAAATCATAAAGATAACAAATATCCTGAGTGGAGATCATCATAATAAATCACAAATGATAAATAAAAATATTGTGAATGAAAACGAAAATCTGAAAACGCAATCCACATCTAGTATTTCAGTTGAAACAGTGATATCAAAATATGGGATCACTAGTCAGATGGATAAAGCTCTTGAAGAGGCTACCACCGATTTATATCATATTGAATATTACAAAGGAAAAATGTTATCAAATACAGGTATATATTCTGGGAAAGATGTAAAAGAAGCAAAGGAAGATATAAAGAAAACATTACTCTCTTCAAAGATAGCAGATATATTTTATGAATTTGTACAAAGTCCTGTTAAGTGTAGATGTGGTTGTGAATGTGTGGTAAAATTATTAAATGACCAATGGTTCATTAATTATGGAGATCCGAAATGGAAAGAGAATGTACATATGTATCTTAATTCTATAAGTATACTTCCGGAAGAACTAAGACAAGAATTTCATAATGTTGTAGATTGGTTAAAAGAAAGAGCATGTGCAAGAAGGTCAGGATTAGGGACAAAATTACCCTGGGATCAAGAATGGATCATAGAAAGTCTATCAGATTCTGTAGTCTATATGACATATTATCTTATATCAAAGTTTGTCAACAATGAGAAATATACGTTAAATAAACACATTGAAAATATAAATGACTCTTTTTTTGACTTTATTTTTTTCGGTATAGGTGATATTCATGATATCGAAAAACAATGTAAAGTTGAAAATTCTTTGTTATCAGAACTACGGAAAGAATTTTTATATTTTTATCCTGTTGATTCTAGACATTCAGGAAGAGATCTGGTTCCTAATCATTTATCTTTTTTCATTTTTAATCATATTGCTTTATTTGATAAGAAATATTGGCCTAAACAAATAGTCATAAATGGTTCTGTACTTATGGAAGGTAAAAAAATGTCAAAATCAATTGGAAATATAATTCCAATTAGGACAGCTATTCAGAATTACGGTGCCGATACAATCAGGTTATCCATCTTGATTTCTGCAGAACTTCTTCAAGATGCTGATTTTTCCTTTGAAACAGCCAAATCAATAAGATCTAAACTCCTTGAACTTTATTCCCAATCTATTGAACTTTTAACTAGAAATATCTCTATGAAAACGTTTATTGAAGAATTCAAAAATATCCAATCTAATAAGACCAGTAAAACTGAAGAAATATTATATACTTATATAGATAAGAAAGCCGAATTTCTCGCGATAGAAGATAAATGGATGATGAGTAGATTACAAAAACTTATTCATGATGTAACCGAATCTATGGATTCATTAAGAGTAAGGGAAGTGCTACACAATTTATTATTTGTTTTTGAGCAGGAAATTCAGTGGTATAAAAAAAGATCAGAATCAAAAGAAAGAAACGATAACCACCATATAGTAGATACTATGTTATTACTTTGCTTGTCTTTGAGAATAAAAATGTTGTCGCCTTTTGCTCCCTTCATGACTGAAGAAATCTGGGAAAAATTCGGTAATATAAAATCTATTAATTTAACAACATGGCCTGTCTTCCAAAAAGAAAGGATTAATGCTTTTGCAGAAGAATCTGAAGAATATGTGAAGAAACTAATTTATGATATTAACAAAATTATTAAGGTAACAAAAAAAATTCCTCATACGATATATATTTATTGTTCTTCGTATAGAAAACAAATAATTTATAATAAAATTTTGAAATTGATAATGATAGATAACGATAGAAATTTTGGTATTATAATGAAAAAACTCATTGAAGATCGCGACACCTCTGAAGCTAAATCTTATCCCTCACTAGTAAAGAAAATAATCGAAGATATACTATCTGAATCGATTGAATCACGAACCAATCTTGCGCATATGCATTTATTCAACGAATCTAATGTAATAGATGATTGTAAGAAATTAATCGCAAAAGAAGTAGCATCAACAAATAAGAGCATTAAGATCATTGTATATTCAGAAGACGATCAAACCAGATACGATCCAAAAGATAGATCAAAATTTTCAAGACCGTTTAAACCAGCAATCTATCTGGAATAGGTTCGCTTATTTTTCATTGATAGATATAAAGATGATATCATATAAAGACTGAATCCACCTATCGCCATTATCAATCCATATAAAGAAAGAGCTCCTCTGTCCTGATAATATCCTATTCCAAGAAGAAATGCACCCATCACTAATATAGCAATCCCTGCGCGAGCAGAACTAGGCATCGCAATTTTATTTTTCAATAGTGCTAGAATACATATTTCTCTCCATATATTTTTATTTTCGAATTCTTAAAGATTATATATTTATGAAAATTGCTGTGGTTGGAGTCGGAGTAGCTGGAGCATACCTAATAAACCAATTTAGTGATAAACATGATATTCATGTTACTGGATTTGAAAGAATGAAAGAAAAGGATCATGATGCAGTTTGTGCATGGGCAACGTGTAGGGATGTTATGGCAAAATATGCAAAAAAATGTGGTCTTAATTTTGAGGATTATGTCCTACATGATGGGAAAAATATGAGAGTTGACTTAAATGAAGATAATCATATTAATATCAAATTAAAAGGAATGATTAGTTATGATAAATTAAAACTAATACAAGATATGATTCGGGGAACTGATATTCATTTTGGTAAAGCTCCAAAAAAAGATACCTTGGAATCACAATTTGATTTGATAATTGATTCTACGGGATTTCATAGAAATTATCTTCCTAGATTGGAGTATGAAATGTGGATCCCTTGCGTTCAATATAAAGTAAAGTACGAATCTAACAACATTCCTTTTGATGACTTTTATCTAAAAAGTTTTCCTTCGATGTCTGGTTACTTTTGGTATTTTCCCTTAGGAAACGGATACGCACATATCGGCGCAGGTGATTTTACTAGAAAGAATCATAACTATTTCTTAGAAAAATTTTTTAAAAAATATAAATGCGAGATTATAAAAAAAAATGGAAGACCAGTCAGAATAAGTCCTCCTTCCAAATCTGAACCTTTTACTGACAGTTTAAAAACAATTGGAGTTGGAGAATCAATAGGAACAGTCTATCCATTACTTGGAGAGGGAATAATACCGTCAACAATATGTGCGGATCTCTTTATTGAAAACTATGATGATTTTCGGTTGTACCGTAAGCAAGTTCTGAAATATTTCAATATTTATTCTCTGGTCTTCAAATTTATTATGATGAAAATAACCGGAACTTTTAAACTCTTCAAGAATTGTTATGAATTACTTCGTATTTATAATTATATGAAGAATAATGAAGATCGTTATGGTATGAAAATTAAAATGTCTGATATGATGAAGGTTTCCAAAGTATAAATATACCTCTTGTACTTATAAATTTCACATTACTATATTTTAGTCTATTTTCGTCACAGTTATAAATGGAGTTAAAATAGTTTACTATTGATGAGCGAAGAAAATAATTCCCAGAAAGTTGCTTTAGAACAACGTTTAAATGAACTTGCTCAACATTCTAAAACCTTAGAATTATATCTAAATGAGATAATTGGAAGGGAAGTTACGGTTACAAAATTGATTGAAGAAGCTCGTCATGCATCTTATGCTCTTCAAAATATCCCCTCTGACAAAGAAAATGAGGCACTAATGCCAATAGGTATAGGTGTTTTTATTAAAACCAATATAGCATCAGTAGATACTTTACTAGTTAATGTTGGAGCAGGAGTTACGGTTGAAAAGACAAGAGAAGATACATTAAATTATATTGAATCTAAGATCAAAGAATTTGAAATAGCATTTAATCAATTGACAACCCAAAAAAAACAGTTAACTTCTCAACTTGAACAGATTCAAATTCAAGCAAACTCTATGCTACAACAAGCAACCTCAAATCAAAATCAAAACATAAAATCTTAAAGAATAACGTATTGATTTACAATGCAAATCATAATTTAGGCGATCCAAAATGTTTGAAAAACTAAAAAAAGCATTTTCTGATATTGTTTCTGATATAGGTAAAAAAGAAATATCAAAAAAGGATCTAGAAAATACTTTACTAGATTTAGAAATAGGATTACTAGAAAGTGATGTTGCTCAGGAAGTAATTACTGATATTTCCACCAATATTAAAAGTAAATTATTGGGAGTCCCTCTAGAAAAGGGTAAAACAGCCGAGGAAATAATTCAGTTACATCTTAAACAATCTATATATGAAATTATTTCAAAATCTGGAAGTCTGGATCTAGTTGAAGCTATTAAAACAAAAAAAGAAAAAAAAGAGCCTTTTGTAGTAGTTTTTTTGGGAATTAACGGAACAGGTAAAACTACCACTGTTGCAAAAATTGCTAACCTTCTTCGAAAAAATGATATTTCTGTTGTTTTGGCTGCTGGTGATACCCATAGAGCCGGTGCGATAGAACAATTGCAAGAACATGCTAAAAGATTATCCTTAAAAATGATTCATCAAAGATACGGTGCAGATCCTTCAGCAGTTGCAAGAGATGCAGTAGAGTATGGGAAGAAACATAGAGTTGATGCAATATTGATAGACACAGCCGGTAGGATGCAGACAGCAAAGAATCTTATGGATGAAATTAATAAAATCGTTCAAGTTGTAAAACCTGATATGAAAATCTTCATAGGAGACTCGCTTGCTGGAAATGATGCTATATTTCAAGCAACAGAATTCTATTCTTATACAAAATTTGACGGTGCCATATTAACCAAGACTGACGCAGATTCAAAAGGGGGTTCAATCCTTTCGATTTCCTATTTAACATCAAAACCTATTATGTATCTTGGTGTAGGCCAGAATTATGATGATATAATTTTATTTGATATCGATCAATTTATCGAGTCATTATTTAATTTCTCAATTTCTCCTGAAATTACAAATAATAATACTAATAATAGTACAAATTCACAAACAGACAATAAAACTACTGGTGAGTTAACATCTATAAATTCATCAAAAGTATTAAATGAAGAGATATACTCAAAAGAGACATCTCATCAATCAAATTTCAATAACGGTTTATCTACAGAAAATTCTACAAATTCTTATATACCAGAAGTAATAGCTAATGACAAAGATCTTGGTAATAAACTGCAATACCATGGAGAACATGATCCTTCCAAAATAACTAAAAGGAATAGGGATTCAATAGGCGAACTTAACCACATCTCTGATTCTACCACAACAAAACTATACAGCACAACTGCCGGAGATTCTGAAGAAGAATTATCAGAGGAAATTGAATCTGATGAGATACTCGATCCTAATTTGAGTGAAGTAAATAAAGAAAAAAAGAATGGGAAAAAAAGTTTTTTTTCTATCTTTGGAAAACAAAAATCAAAGTATAAAGAAGAAAAATCCAAACAAAAATCGAAATCAGAAAAAGAGAATCTTGATGATGGTGATAAAGAGAACAAAAACGCGAAGAAAGACACAAGTGAAAAAAAAGATGTAGTATATTTAACAGACGATGATTTAGATGATATTCTTAAAGAATAAAAACATTCTTAGTCTACAGGATCTCGATTCTAATGAAATTCATCTGTTGTTAGATATTGCAAATGAACTTAAACAAGAATCCAAATCAGGAAAATCCAAACAATTACTAAAAGGAAAAATATTAGGAATGATTTTCCAAAAACCCTCCACTCGTACAAGAGTAAGTTTTGAAGCAGGAATGTTACAACTTGGAGGACACGCACTTTTTTTAGGTCCAAATGATATGCAATTATCGAAAGGAGAAACAATAGAAGATACTGCTAGGACTTTATCTTTATATCTGGATTGTATAATGGCACGAGTATATGATCATAAGGATCTAGAAAAATTATCATCATCATCGGCTATTCCAGTTATTAATGGTTTGTCAGATCTATTTCATCCATGTCAAATCTTGGCTGATCTTCTAACAATTAGAGAACATAAAGGCAAATTAGAAGGTTTATCTCTTGCGTGGGTAGGAGACGGGTTCAATATTTGTAATGATCTTCTTATAGGATGTGCCAAAACTGGAATAAATGTGACAGCCGCATGTCCAAAAGGATATGAACCATTGGAATGGATAGTTAAATTAGCAAAGGAGGAAGGAAAAAAAAATAGTTGTCAGATAAATGTAATAAATGACCCTATTAGAGCGGTAAAAGATGTAGATATCGTTATTACCGATACCTTTGTTTCACTTGGAAAAGATAATGAAAAAACACAAAGGGAAAAAATCTTTCTTCCTGCATATCAGGTAAATTCAGACCTTTTAAGGCATGCAAAAAACGAAGTTATCTTTATGCATTGTTTACCCGCAAGGAGAGGTCAAGAGGTCACTGCTGAGATCATTGATGGAAAGTCATCAGTTGTTTGGGATGAAGCAGAAAATAGAATTCATATACAAAAGGCATTGTTGTGCTCCTTATTAGAAGCTCTTTAAAAAATTCCCAATAACATCAAATTATAAGACAAATAAAATATACAATAAAATCAGATCAAAAGTAGATTTGTTATCTACGTTCTTTTAATCTACCTCGTCCTGTTTTTCGTGGAGCGATGATTCCAACCTTTCTTCCTGGAGGTGTATTTCTGCTGACGGATGATTGACGACCTATATGTTGATGTCTCCCACCTCCATGAGGGTGATAAACCGCAGCTTGAGCTATTCCTCTAACGTGCGGATATAATTTACCTCTAGCTTTCATATATTTTGCTTTGTTTCCAGCTTTTAGGAAAGGTTTTTCCATTCGTCCAGAACCAGCTATCGTTCCTATCATCGCTCGACATTTTTGATTTATTGTGATAAATTTCCCTGAAGGTAGTTTTAAAGTCACACCTTCAGTAGAATGTGAAAATACAACTGCTGAAGAACCAGCAGCTTTAATTAATTTTCCTCCATCTCCTGCGTTTCTTTCAATATTACAGATTATAGTTCCATCTGGGATGGATTCTAATGACAAAATATTTCTTGGAGTTGAAGGTGTACCTATTCCTGTTTGTATAGTATTACCCACAGCAATACCTTCTGGGGCTGGAATAAACGAAATTAAATTATTATCGAATTTTACCTTAGCTAATGGGGCATCTCTACCCTTTTCATGAACGATATCAACTATATTACCAGAATGCTTCTCATCTAATTTGAAATTTGGATATTTTGCCACAGCAATTTTTCCTACTGTGATGGCTCTAAACTGCTTTCCTCCTCGTCCTCTTCTACGTACTAGTGGTCTCTTTCCCAAAGTAAATCTAAAGGAATCGATATCTTTAGGTGATTTTAACTTTTGTGTTTTAAATAGTAAAATGATGTAAAATCAAATATTTTGATATGTTTTATAATCCTAAAATTATAAATATTTTTCCTTGAGATTAGACTGATAAAAAAAGTAATAAAATTTTCTTTTCTAATGATTATTTGTAAAATTATCCAAAGATTATTATGTGATTTTTGATTGATAAAATTAAGTGTATTGAGCCAGAACACTCTTTCCTTGAAGGTGCTAGAGGCTTACACACGTGATGTAGGTCGTGGCATTGCTCGAATAGATTATGATACTATGGATTCTTTAGCTGTTTCTACTGGTGATGTGATAGAAATCAGGGGAAAACGTAGAACCACTGCAAAATGTCTACCACTTTAT
>JBHIVA010000018.1:0-40008 GCA_042138015.1 Nitrososphaeraceae archaeon
ACGTAAACTCAAACCAAGAAAGTACAGATAAAGTGAATACATTACAATATAATTTGATGTTTTATTTCTTTCAAATTTAATTTTGTTCATACTACTAGTATTTGTAACATTCTTAGCTATAGCTCTTACTGCTTATCTGAATAGAGCCCAGAAGAGAGAAAAAATTAGAGATGAAATTGAGGATCTATTGGATTGTATACATATTAGATGGAATGATGAAGATAAAGGATAAAAAAATACTTATTTATAAAAAATATAAAATGGCTGAAAAATTTTATTCACTATTTATTATTTTGATTCATTCAATTGTTATTGAACTTAGATTTGTATCTTCCTAGTAGTAATGAGTTTCCTACTACTGTTACTGAACTCATTGCCATTGCTAAGCCTGCAAGCATAGGAAGCCATCCAAATATTCCGATTCCAAATATCGGTACTAATACTCCACCTGCAATAGGTATCAATCCTGTGTTGTAAACAAATGCCCAAAATAAGTTCTGTTTTATTTTGGATACAGTTTTGTTACCTAAATCCAGAGCAGTAACCACATCCCTTAGATCATCTTTTATGAGTATTATTCCACCAGTTTCTTTAGCAACATCAGTGCCAGAACCAATAGCAATACCTAAATCAGCTCTAGCTAATGCCGGAGCATCATTGATTCCATCCCCTACCATAGCTACTATATTTCCATTCTCTGACTTTAATTGTGTAATTAAGTCTTCTTTCTCTTGTGGTAATACCTGTGCTATAACTCGTGTTATACCAAGTTTTGAAGCAATTGACTTGGCAGTTCTTTCATTATCACCGGTTAACATTACGACATTTATTCCCTTTCGTTTTAATGCATTAATTGCTTCTTCAGTACCTTCTTTAATAGTGTCTGACATGGCAATTATTCCTGATAATTTATTATCAATAGATATCAAAACTGCAGTTTTTCCTTCCTCTTCAAATTCTTTCAAAATATTCTCTGCTTTTTCAGTCACTTGAATACTATTTTCCATCATTAGTTTTCTATTTCCGATCATAATAGTGTGGTTCGAATATTTTGCGTTAAGACCATGGCCAGCAACTACCTCAAATATTTCTGGATTAGCTATCATAATTCCTTCAGATTTACCTTTAGAAACGATAGATTGACCTAATGGGTGTTCGGAACCTGATTCTGCAATTGCACTCAATCTGAGAAGTTCATGTTTACCAATTCCACTCAAATCCACAATATCCGTGACAGAAGGTTTTCCGCGAGTCAATGTTCCTGTTTTATCAAATACTATTGTCTTTACTTTTTTTGCTATTTCGATGTATTCTCCACCTTTGTACAATATACCATTTTCTGCACCTTTGCCAGCGCCCATCATTAGAGCAGCAGGAGTAGCGATTCCTAATGCGCAAGGACAAGCAATTATCATAACTGAAACAAATGCAAGTAATGAATAAGTTAACCCTGCATATCCAATAAAATACCATCCCAAAAATACTCCAACTGCTATTATCACTATAGAAGGCACAAAATATTTAGCAACTATGTCGACCATCTTTTGCATTTGTGCTTTCCCAGATTTCGCTTCTTCAACTAATGTAATAATTTGAGAAAGGACTGTATCCTGTCCCACCTTGGTAGCTGTGATCTTTAGAAGTCCATTTTTGTTAATTGTTGCACCAATCACCTCGTTTCCAGTAGATTTATCTACAGGAATTGATTCACCTGTTATAGCAGATTCATCGATAGAAGAAAATCCTTCTATTATTTTACCATCAGTAGGAATTCTTTCTCCAGGCCTTACAAGGATTGTTTGTCCCTCCATAACTTGTTCTATGGGAATTTGTACCTCTTTTCCATAATCTTTAATTATATTGGCCATTCTTGGTTGTAAATCCAATAATTTTCTTACTGCTTTTGATGCTTTTTCCTTAGTACGTGTTTCCAATAATCTCCCAATCAGGATCAAAGTAATTATGATAGCAGCAGTCTCAAAATATACCGATTCCATTGGAAAATATCCAGGTACTAGGGTAACAATTGTACTGTATATATAGGCAGCAGTAGTACCAACTGCAATAAGAGTATCCATGTTGGATGCCTTAGCCTTTATACCATCCCAGAAACCTCTATAAAACCTCCAACCTATCCAAAATTGTATTGGAGTCGCTAATACTAACATAATGTAATTGATATTATGCATAATTTCCTTTGGAAAAAAGTCGCCAAATTGTATTGGAAACATATGAGGCAGAGATAGAAAAACTATAGGAATTGTTAAAAATATACTTACTGCTACATGAAGTTTAAGTTTTTTAAATTCTTTTTCAGGTTGTTTGAATTCATCTAAACATTGGGAGCTACAAAAATTGTATTTCTTACCTTCTTTTACGTATTGGATTGAATTGTTTGTCTCCTCAACAAACATACCACAAATAGGATCTTTGGCCATACGAGAATAATATAAATATAGATGTATAAGGACTAACCTTTACAATTGTAAAACTTGATATAATATAATAATTAATTGAATATAAATGCCATTTACCATTACAGATTTGGATGTTTCTATAATCAAAGAATTGTTGAAAGACGGACGTAAATCATTCCGAGAGATTTCACGTTCTACAGGGATTAGCACCCCTACAGTTAAAGCGAGAATCGATAGGCTATATAATGTTGGATTTTTAAAATCTATCTCACCAATTTTTGATTTTAGTAAGATAGATCTAAATTCTATTAATCCTGAAATTAGAAAAAATGTACAAAGAGATCTAAATTTGGTTGAACAAGATATGTATTATGAATTGATAAAAAAAGATCTTCAAATTTTATTAGAATGTAATTTTTGTGAAGGTCCTATCTCTGGAAAAACACATATACTTAAATTTGCAAATATTGAAAGATTTTTTTGTTGTGCCAATTGCAGAGCTTCGTATAAGGAAAAATATAGTGGACGTATAGAGGCACTCAAAAAAAGGTTTGAGGAAAACGATGACTTTGCATTTATTTCTTCTATGAACCAAAATAAATTAGAATAATATCAGAGTTCTCTAAATATTAGTTAAATTTTTACTCAGTTTAAAGTAGATAACCTATTTTATTTGATTCTTATCTATATTTATTTTTATATATATTTGGTTCATGAGACAATTGTGAAATTTAATTCTAATACTCTATAACACTACCTATAAATCAACGTTTTTCCTTTTTTTAAAATATTTTTAGTATATATTTAAAAGATAATCATATTAATCCTTTTTTCAGTTCTATATAAATAGACACTAAAAATTTAAAAAAATAATATAAACAATTTTAAAATGCTAACACAAAGTACATTTTTTATCTTAACTAGAAAATCTAAAATGCCATCATACCATAGAGTTTTTGAAAAAATTAATACTTAACACATATTATCAACTATAAATTTTATATTTGTCAAAGCTTCAGTTTAAATATCATAAAATTCTTTAGTCCTGTATGCAAACAATTGCTTTTTTCCTTTTCTTTGTAGGAATAACAACGACTATGAGCATTAGTTCTTTTATACCAAACTCAATTGCTCAACCTATGATGAACAATCAAACCATGATGGATCAAGGAACTATGCCACAAGGATCAAATTTGAATGGCTCTATCAATATAGAATCGACATTTAGTGAAGCATTAACATCTAAAATAAATATTGATATTATGCAGGCTTTAGAAACAGCCAAAAATGATGTTGGACCGCATTCTATGATAATTGGTGCACAATTAGAATCAAACCAAGGATTTTTGGTGTATAGTATACTTCTCCTAGATAATAGCGAAAAATTACATGAGGTTACAATTGATCCTGGTACTGGGAAAATCCTAGTTACAAAAGATATCGGCAAAATGATGATGGGACCACAACAAGGCATGATGATGGGACCACAACAAGGCATGATGATGGGACCACAACAAGGCATGATGATGGGACCACAACAAGGAATGATAAATTAGATAAAATTCTCTCATTTAATGACCTAAGTAAAATCTAAAGCTAATATCGAAAGAATAAATTGAGGAGCCTCAAGTTTTAGTATTGATTCTAAATATTGATGACTAAAAATAGTCTTCTATAACAAACTTTATTTTTTTGGTTGTCATTCTATTTTATTTATTTTTTGGCATGAACTATTATTTACTAAAAAACTAAAATTAATCTAGATATAAAATATTTATACTATTATGATAGAAACAACGGTAAAGAAAAAAAAGAAATTTCCTATTTATGTTGATAATTGCAGGTTTGATGGTTATGATTCAGAGAAATTAATGATACAAACAGCTAAACTACGAGATTTAATTACGAAAAGAGGAACATTTGAAATGTTAATTCCACTCTGTTGTACAACCAATCCTATCAGGTACAAAGAATTTAGGGAATTACTAAAAGGTATAAGCAGTAAGACGTTGGCACGACGACTTAAGGAACTTGAGAAAAGTGGAATATTAGAAAGACAAGCATTTAATGAAATTCCTCCTAGAGTAGAATACAAATTGACTGATAAAGGTCAAGAATTAGTTGAATCTGTTATAAATTTGGTTCAATGGATGATAAAATGGTCTTGATGATAATGTTTTAAAGGATTTAAATAAATCCAAAAAATTACTATAACAATTTATTCAAAGGTTGGGCAAAGACCAATAGTATTATTACAAGTCGGGCATTCTTTGATTATTTATGAAGCTAATGAATGAAAACATTGAGTCATTATATAAAGAAAAATCCAATTGCAATAATTAAGTAAACTGCAGTTAACATTACTCCTTCAAACCAGTTACTCTTTCCATCATGTGCAATAAGATTTAAAATAATTGCAGCAAGTATTAAAGTAACTAATTCATATATAGTGAATTCTAATGTGAAAGGATTATTAGTTAAAATTCCAAAAATAACCAAAATAGGTACTACAAATAATGCAATTTGAGTACCTGAACCTGCTGCGATACCAATGGATAGATCCATTTTCCCTTTTCTTGCAAGAATAATTGCACTGCTATGCTCTGCCGCGTTTCCAACTATTCCAACTATTATTGCACCAACAAATAACTCCCCAAAGCCAAATTCTTTGCTAGTTTCTTCTACTGACCCTACTAAAATTTCACTTACAAATATTACCCCAATCATACTCACAGCTAAGATAAAAAATCCTTTTTTCTTACTCCAATGTTTTGAATTCTCATTAGTAACATGGTTATTATTTTCATCTGATAATTTTGATGTGATGAATAAATATTTGTGTGTAAAAAACGTAAACACAATCCCTGCTATATATACTCCTAATAATAAAAATGCCAAGGCATCACTTAGAAATTGAATTTTAATTTGATTTTCTATACTTTCTGGTACCAATACTGTATGTGATAAGATAGTTGGAATTGTCAATCCTATGATCGCCAAGAAGATCATACTAGATTGAAGTCCTGCATTTTCTCGATTGAATGATTGTTCCTTATGCCTAATACCTCCAACAATCATGCTAAGACCAAAAATCAGCATTATATTGCCAAGAATAGCGCCGGTTATAGACGCCTTTACTAAATCAAGTAATCCTGCATTAATAGCTACTATTGCAATTATAATCTCAGCTGCATTTCCAAAAGTAACGTTGAGCAGAGATCCTAGAGTGGATCCATAATATGTTGATAGATGTTCTGTAGAATCCCCTATCAACTTTGCCAGAGGTATTAATGCGATAGCTGCAACAATAAATAATACAAGATGATTTACATGAATAAAATCTAAAACAACGGATATGGGGACAAAGATTAGAATAGAAAAAAAAATCGTTGACTTTGTAAATTTTACCATTATCTTTTTAATACCTTAGCAACATAATATATGAATGTTAACTACAATTCAAGTGTTAGAGCTTATGTATTTTTTATCTATAAATAAGTATAAGAAACCAAGTTAGAACATATTGAATATCTTATATAAATTTAAGAATTCTCAAAAATTCATAATGATAATATCTTTTTCTCCTAACAAAGGTGTAAATTCTAATTATTTCTATATGAGCCATAATTTTATCATTCAATAATTTATTACCTAAAAAATAGATATAATTACATTTATTATATAACATACTATACAATAATATACATAAAATATGAGGATCTGATATAATCTACACTCTGTGTAATAAATTAAAAGAAAGTTAAATTACTAACATATCATTTTGTAAAAGATACCACAAACAAAATTAGTAAATAAGTAATCCGAAGTATATTTTATCAAACTTATTTTATTCCTTTAGTAGATTTCTGGAATATTTTATCTTTAAAATCAGCATAAATATATTTAATCCAACTGCTGTTGAATTCCCAATAATTAATACAAAATCATTTTTCCTATCCCATAAACAACCCATAGTGAAAGACCAATAATCAAAACTATTATAAACCTTATTGACATATCGTCTGACTTTTTCGTTCTTATTGCCTTCCTTATTTGAGGTACAATACTGGATACTGCAAAGCCAGTGGCCATAAAACCAATAACAGGCAATAAATAATCTAACATGGATTACTCAATTATTGAAGGTTCAATTTATAATATGGGATTATTTGTTGGATCGCTCATTTAAATAGTCATTTATAATTAAAATTATTCTTTTATAGCTATTTAATAAATTTTGTTGCATAAAAATATGTATAGCATGGTAAGAAATATATCAAATGAAGCATCAAATAAAAAAAAACTATCTAAATTATCCTCAAGATATTTTGAACTCGATGAATTTAAAAATTCTGATCATCATAGAGGATACTTCTGTTACAATTGTATTTATTTTCAAAAACCAGCAGAATGTGTTATAGTGGATAACGAAGGATCTGATATTTTTGGTAAAAAATCAGATAAAATTGCTGAACATGGAATTTGCGCTTTGTGGGAGCCTAATTACGAAGAGATACACGAATCTTAGAAGAGTGAACCGGTGAGGTACAACTTCATATGTAGAAAAGTACGAGGAAAACCTAAATAAATACTCACCAAGACACATACCTACATGTTTTTTATATGAATATGTTTATTGCGTTAATCATCTTGATTGATCTCACTATTGATCAATCCAACAGAGTTAAATAAATAAGAATTACAAAATTATTTACTATTTTTTTTGTCTACTAATTTTAATGTTATCATAATATAGAAGGTACCCTTGTTTGTCGATTAAGTTTATGATAAATATCTTTGTCTGATACTTTATTGAATTGTTTAGTGAGGTAAGTAAATATACCTGATTCATATTATTATAATAAATATTTCCTCATTATGAATATGTGTTATTTTTAGATAACTTTTTGATATGTATCTAATAAGATAAAAACAATAATGAATATTGTAAGATCATTCGTATATATATAATTCAAAGGTAATCCCCAACGAACAAAAGCAATTCGATAGTTGTACTATCCTCTTTCCTAGCTGTAAGACTTAGCTTAATTATAGCTTCACCACTTGCTATAGTGTCTGCAGCTGCTTACTACGAAAATAAAGATGCTTTTCTTGATATAAAAAAAAGCAGATATAGGAATAAAAGATGATGTATTAGACAATATTTTTTAAGACAAGAGGTGAAATACCAACAGATGAATCGTCTGGTGCATTTGATTATGGTATTGTATATCTGACGGAAAGTCAATAGTAACTACAACTCATGTTGGTGTACTTTAAAGTGAATAAAGACAACAAGATAAAAATCTTTTAATAAAAAATCTTTCCTTCTACTATAAATTATAGTTTATGTTTATCACCTTTAGGCTTAGTAATATTCGTAATTTACTAGTGCCAAGGTACTAAAGAATGGTCTAACTAATATATATAGAAATCGTAAATAACGAAATGAAATGAAATGTCTAGGCATCACTATTAACGATATATTGTCCATTTCCTATTTATCAAACAAATATCCTTTTGAAATTAAATACATACCTATATTTGCCATATTATTCTCTCTAGTTCTCGAAAATGTAGAAGGACATAAACTCTTAGAAGTATCTTCAAACGATAATATTAAATTTGAATATTCTATTCCAATTCCAAATCATACAATATCCTGGGCTATATATCAAAAATTAGGAGGAGATGATGGTAATGCTAAATTTTACAAATTTCAAAATCAACAAATCAATAGTAGTCTTTATGCTCAAGTTTCTATTCCACTGATTGATGAATACAAAACATTTGCTCCGTCTCTAGTCTTACTTGAACCACAAGTAAACAGATATAATAATTCCATTAGTATGATTGATAATCATTCTAATCACACAAATACTAATAATCTACCATTTGAAATTTTAGAAAATTATAGAATATTATTAAAAGCTGATTATCAAGGATCCGCATCATCATCAATATTTTATGAGCCATTTACTCAAACAAGCTATTGGGAAAGACAAGAAATAAGGACACAACTGCAGAATTTAGGAACATATTACATAGCAGTATATAATGAAAATAATGCTAGCATAACTGAAGGAAAATTCGTTTTAGCTGTAGGTGAGGTAGAAGATTTCTCACTATTAGATTTCTTTATACTAATACCATATTCGTGGATAAAACTAAAGCTCTTTTTTGATGATTATTTGAGCGTATTTATTGCAACTATTATTTTTATTTCTCTCGTTTTGATATTATTCATGACGTTAAAAATAGTTCAGAGAAAAAAGTAAAAGCATTATAGAAAATAATTTACACTTCGATGAAATGTGTTTATCAAATGGTTTTTGCTTCTACACATAATCCTATATATTAGAGTAGGTAATACTTTTTTTTATGTCTAACATTGATAACTCTGTTTCTACGAACATAAGTCCATTCACTCAGCTAATTATGGATTTTAAAGGTAAAAACCTTCCAGATGAACAAATCGAAGCTGATTATAATAACACTATCAATTATCCGAATAATTATTTCGTAGCACCTAAGAGTTGGATTGAATGTTTTTATACAACATCAAGGAAAAATATGTTATCATTAAGTCAAGGTATTGAAAACATTGTGAAAATAAAACCGCCTTTCAATAGATTCTTTCTTATAGCATTATTTCAACGGATAAGTAGTTTTAATGAAGTAGCAGAGCAATACTCAAATATTTGTCCACTAACAAAAAAAACATATTTAATAGGATCTAACGAACTGGCAAAAGGATTAAATTTATCGAATGTAGAAATCATTGATTTTACAGGCTCTGGTTTAGAAAAGAATTGGATTGTAGTCTCAATTTCTACTGATGAGGGATGTGCTTTAATTGCAGAAGAATTTAAGCCTGCTAGGTATCGAGGATTTTTTACAAGTAATATGAATCTAACAAACCGATGTGTACATATTTTAGAAGATATATTAGAAATCAAATTGAATATTTGAGAAATACTAATTTTATTTCTAATAATCTATGTTTGTTATACAATTTTATATGTATTAGAGTTAACTAACTTGTATTAATATCAGAGTGTATAACACAAATATCATATAGGAAACAAGTATGTATATTTGGACATACATAATTACTTTAGGAATATTTAATACTGTAAAAAAACAATTTTCATAAATTGTTTTATATAATAATAATCTAAAAGTTATATTTCATAAAAATTTACTTTTTTAGATATATCACATAATAATATGATAATAAAAATAGTCTAATCTTATGTGACTTAAAGCGATAAAAAAAGATGTATCCATTTTTTATCTTTTGATATTGGAAACTATAACTTTATTGTATTCATCGTGATATTTTTGAGTCAAGTTAGAGTTAAAAGTATTACCTTTAGCATTTATCTTTCTAATATATTAGGATCATATTATTAAATTGTTATATTCAATTTTAATTGAATAATTTTCTTATCAATTCTATCCAAATCTTGTTATTTTCTTCATCATTTATTCCTATGATACGATTAACTCTTAGACCATCATATTGTGCTACTAGTATATGTGCTATTATTTTTGAATTTAAATCATTTTTTAGAAAACCATTACGTTTTTGTAATTCAATATAATTGATTATCATTTCAATTATTTTTCTTCTATGTTGATGCAATAAGTGCTTTAGTTTGGAATTTCTTGATGATTCTGCTAGCATTTCAAAAAAAACTTTGTTATCTGGATGCTTAAATTGTTTATAGAAGTTTTGAAGTCCAGATATAAGTTCCTCTTTATTGTTGAATATAGTAATAAAATGATTTTTAAGTTTTTCTATATTTCTTTCTGAAATTGCAGTAAATAAATCTTCTTTATTTTTGAAGTACAAATATAATGTTCCTTTCGCTACTTCCGCGATGGATGCTATATCTTCCATTCTTGTTCTATCATACCCATATTTTGAAAAACTAATTAAAGCAACATCTATTAGTCTTTGTCTTAAATCATGCCTATGAATATCACTAACCTTTGGACACAATATTTATCTCTTTTATCATGTATTATTTAGATGTTTGTTTTTTGCAGTAATATACTTCTTTATTGGTTCAGTTTTTTCATAAAATCTTATTTTAGGTATCATTAAATTCGCTATAAAAATGCCTATCATACCCATCAATGCTCCGGTAATCATAGAAATAATAGATGTTAATGGCAAAGTACCAACAAAGTTCGGATATAATTCAGAAATTAATAATTCTGTTGCATTATTGATTAACGTGTCCATATTTAAAGGAATTGCATATATCCATACTATCTTTGGAAAATTAAAAAAATAAAAACTACTACCAATCAATATTCCAACCAACATTAATATCAACGATCTATTTTCGACACTAAATTTATAATTTTTATATACATAAAGAATGATATCTGCTAATAGTGCCGGTAAAATTCCTATAGGTAAGTACCACCATAAACTCGCATCTAATAAATTTCCTGTTGGAATTATATTAGTAATTGTATTTATCGTTAATACTATGAAAGTTACAAAAGTACCTGCACCAAATCTTCCAATAGTACTTGAGGAGATAAAGAAGATAGCTGAACTAATAATTGGAATCATTATTGTAACTATTATTGCAGCGATATTCGAATTAATATTAAAATTAAAATTTTCTCCATTTGAAAAAGGCAAAGTAAATAAATAGACATATCCTATTATTGAAAGCCATAGTCCTGAAAATGAACATAGTAACACAAACTTTCTTAAAACTTCTATTTTTTTATCAAATTTACTAAATAATAGTCCTATAACCACGCTAATAGAATTTATCAACATACCAGTAACCAAAAGAAAATGAGTTGGACTCAATAATCCATCTACACCGAAAGTTTCATGCCAAAAGTAATCAGCTGGACCTGATGTTACACACATTGAAGAACCTATGATAAATAATTTTAGACATGTTACGAAAATGCGATTTTTTCTTATTCTACTATTTTTCAAATAAATTATAATAGAAAATATAGTAGTAAGTAGTAATAGCCCTATTCCGGAATAAAGCAAAAAATGTGAGGGAGTAAAGAATGTCTCGGGTGTTTGCATCAGATGTGAAGTTATATCCCAATTTCCTCCAGAAATTTGTAATAACAAGCCTGCAGTCCCTATCGTCAACAACAGCATGAAAAATTTTGATTCACTATAACTAATCTTTTTAGGTTCTGGTGTTATAGCTTTCATACTAATAATATACTTTAACTTTAATATATAGATAACTGACCGGTCAGTCAGTATATTATTGAAAATAAAAAGATGAGAATAAGAATGGATTATATTTGATACTATACATCATGAGTAGATAAGAGGAAAAAATCGTATTTGATGATAACAATTATACTCATTTAAAAATTTTATTAGTCAGACTAGTAGAATATTATATTATAATTTTTGTGGAGTAGTAATAAGTTTTCCAAATAATTGTGATTCAATCATTTTTACGTGTCCATTTACCATATCTTCAAAAGGAAAAACTGAATCAATGATAGCTTTTATTTTACCTTTACTTGTCCATTTGATTACCTCCTCTAATGCTGAACGTGTGCCTTGGGTAGCTCCAATTATGTTAAGTCCCTTGAAAAAAAGATATCTCAAGTCAAATTTTGTATCATAACCTGTTGTTGCTCCAGTAGATACTAAAGTACCACCCATCTTTAAAAGGCCTACTTCTTGAGCAAATACAGATTTTCCTATATGTTCAAAAATAATATCTATCCCTTGTCTACCTGTCATTTCCTTTACCTTCTTGTACCAATCCGCATCTCTGTGATTTATGACTTGGTCAGCCCCTAATTTGAGGCATTTCTCCATTTTTTCTTGATTACCTGCTGTAGCAATAACATTGCAATTAAATAACTTGGCAATTTGAATTCCGGCAATTCCAATACCACTGCTACCACCCATAATTAGAACAGTGTTTCCTGGTTGAATATTAGCTCTAGTAACCAACATATGCCAAGATGTTAATCCCACCATGGCAATAGCAGCTGCATCTTGAAAAGCAAGATTATCTGGAATTTTTATAACATTGACCTCTGGTAGATAGGTATATTGAGCAAATCCTCCCCATAAAGGACCAGTTTGAAAACCCCAAATTTTTCTTTGGCGGCAATCATATTCTTTACCTGAAGTACATTCTCTACAAACCCGACAAGTTAGATTAGGATGTCCTACTACTCGATCCCCTTCTTTCATATTTATGACATTTTCTCCAACCTCAACGACCTCTCCTGAAATATCACTGCCAGAAATATGAGGCAAAGGAACCT
The DNA here is from genome assembly GCA_042138015.1 of Nitrososphaeraceae archaeon. GTDB lineage: Archaea > Thermoproteota > Nitrososphaeria > Nitrososphaerales > Nitrososphaeraceae > TH1177. The sequence continues at coordinate 12,714 of JBHIVA010000018.1, forward strand.
TGATTGGTCTTCCCCAGATCCCCCAAAGATCATCGTGATTATAAGATGCAGCTTCAACTTTAATAAGAACTTGATTAGGTTTAATTTTTGGTATATCTATTTCTTCAATTTTTACAACTTTTCGTGGATCCTCATTATTTTCATGAAATACAGCTGCCTTCATTTACCTTAAAAATATTATTTGGTATTTAAAGAAGTTTCTAAAGAAGTATCTAAAATCATTCTAATAAATACTAATTAGATTAACCCAGATCTAAAGTCTTCAAAATTATCAATTTTTGGAAATAACTAGAAGATTGATTATGATATAAATAATTTAGTTTATTAGGATATACGATCAATCAATTTTATTTAATTTAAACATCATCCAGAGTATCTATATCAAAAAAAAAACAAGCAATAACAATGAAAAAATACTTAAAAACATGGTTTAAAAATATCGTACAGACAACGCTTGTAATTATAGTACTAGATAATTATCTGAACTTTATAAGAATACTCCGATTCTATATCTATCTGTCATATGGATTTTAGTAAATCAAGATTTAATATGTCAATATAGCTAGATAATACATTGAAAGTTAGAATATCTCATTAAAAAATCTCAGTTCGTAAATTGGTTACCTCAATAACTACTTTTACCTTTTCCTCGTGAATAATGAATGACGAAAGAGAACATAGAAATAAAACAAGAGTACAATTATAAGTATAATGAAGAAATCAAATATTTTTTGTTATGATAGATATTTAGATATATCATATATTGAAAAAGAACTTACATTTGAGGAAATATGTCCTATTTGGTCAAAAAAAATTAGAAAAGGACTTGATAGAAAAGATAAGGAGGTCCTCGCTACTGACTCCAAATATTGTGTAGTAGGGGAAGCATGGGGATATTCTGGAAAACAGGCCGGATATTATTTTGCTCCTCTTATACCTTTTATAGGCTGCTGGAGTTGCATAAAATTCGGAAGGAAATTTGCTGTTTTTGCAAAAAAGGATAGTATTTCTTCTCCTAAATTTAATATTTTGATTTCTGAATTTTTACAACATTGGAATAAAAAACACAAAAGTATTACAAAAGCTATTTTATGATACTCAATATTTTAATGGTTGTAAAATAAGATAATTCAACAAGATATCCTCGTTCTATTAAATTAACCTAAAATATGCGTTTAGTAGGTAGTTTAATAATCAAAATATAATTTCAACTATCTTATCTATTGTATAGAGTATATTCATTTCAAAATTTTCTCAATCACGTTCTTAAAAAATACATATCAAATTTCAAAGTTTTAACACTGTCAATTCAAATAAACATCAATAAATTCGATATCTAAAATTTAATTTATATATTTTAAATTAATATTTTTTATGTTTTATTAATATTTATAAAGCATGAAATTATCGTTTAGACTAATGGACACAAATAATCTACATTTAATATTTACTCCTACATTTTAATCTCATTGTAACTATTTTCAGGATTTATATCCTTAGAAGTATGGACATCAAAAATTCCATACTGCCATGTAAATTCCCTAAATATCTGACGTTTTTTAATGTTATGAATCTGTTCTGTTTTTAATAATAATGAGAGTATCTTCATAGCCTCAATTATGAACTTGCCTTTATGCAACATGACACATTCTGCTCTTTGAGCTCTTGCAGCATCAGTAATTTCAGCTCTAGTAGGCAAGCCGCTTTCGGCTAATGTTTCAAGTATTTGTGTAGCCAAAATAACTGGGATATGAGATGCTTCACATAAACATAATATATCTTCTTGAATTAACGATAATTTCTCAAATCCTGTTTCTATAGCTAGGTCTCCTCTGGCAATTAACACTCCAAATTTGGGTAAATTAAGACCTGCCAAAAGAATTCTGCCTAAATTATGTACACCATTACGTGTTTCTATTTTCGCTATTATTCCCAAATTCGGATATCCAAGTGTTTGTAACTCTTGGTACAAAGTTTTTATATCCTCGGGAGAATGAGTAAACGAAATACTTACCGCCGTTGCATTTTTTACTATAAATTTCAAATTCTCAATATCTTGAGATGTTATTGCTGGTATTTCTAAATTTGAATCAGGAAAATTTAGCCCTTTATTTGACTTGATTTTTCCTGCGATATGAGATGGATATATAATTTCTAATTCAAGATATTCATTTTTAGCTGATATTACTTTTGCTCCTATTTTTCCATCATCTATAAATATTTTGTGACCAGGTTGAATTTTGGTAAAAATTTCCGGTATAGTACAACTTATTCTTGGTATAGAATTTCCTAAAATAAGAGAATTATTTTTAAACTTATTTTTGTTTATTAATAATATTCTGTCACCAGCCTTAACTTCCAGTTCAATAGAATTAGGTTTAATGGGACCAGTTTTTATTGCATTCTGAATTCCCTTTATATGAGAAAATCCACTCCCGTTTTCTTCACACTGTATCTTTGGAAAATCTTTAAAATATTTCTCTCTTTGCAAAGCTAATCCTTCGTCAAGGTAAATTGTCTCTCCTATACCGACACGAATTCTACTTTTACTCATTTTTTCAAGAACAGTCATTGTATGAAGCCTGCAAGAGGAATCATAGAAAAATAGCCTTTCACCAATTTCAAGATCGTCAAATTCCTTCTCTCCCTTTGATATAGCAATTATAAAACTTGGTATCCCTGGTAAATTCATTTTTTCAGTATATTCAGCTTGACTATCTAAAAATCCCTCTACCAATTTAACAGATTTTCCAAGATTATCCTTTGGTACCTGAATTTTTATTGGATCAATTGCTAGGCATATCTGTTCAACTCTTATTTTAGGTCCTGCCAAGTCCATAACTATCCTACATCTTCCAGTATCCTCTTCTCTTTCCAGTAATCGGTCTTCTGCATCTCTAAGAGCTCTGATTATCATTTTCCATTCCTTTACGGATCCAAATGCACAATTGATTCTTGCAATATCCATTCCATTCTTTAGCAGTTCTTCCAGTAAGCGTGATTGTTGTGCTATTTCAATATCTAGAGTGATCATGATACTTGTTAGCCTTCCATCTCTTGGAATGCCCAGTAAGGATTTGCTTCGTTCTAAAATTATATTTTTAGATTCTTTTAGGCCTATTTTTTTAAGTGATGTGTTCAAATTTGCAGAATAACCAAAATGTTTCAATATTCGTTCCAAACTTGATAGTACATGGCCCTCTAATCTTCCCAAGGAAGAAAGACCATCTTCCGCTAATCTTAATTGGATCTCCTCTATGTTTCTTTTTCTTAGTGATAGATAACACATAAGATTATCACGACTACTGTTTCCAATTTCAAAACTATTATCATGATTTAAGCTATAGGCTTCTTTTAGTTTTTCTGCATCCATTATTATATTATTATAGAGAGAGTAAAGGTCGTTACCCAATCTTTTCTGTTCATTAGTAAGAAAAATAGGTCCAATCTTGTTATTATCATAAAAATTATCAGTTGAAATCATTATAACTATACCTTTATAGATATGTAAAACACCTTTAATAAATTAAAGTCTGTTTTTTTACAGCCAACAATTATTACTACAGCAATTAACAAATTTTTTTGCAATATAGTATAACAAACTGAATTGGTTGTGGGATTTATATTGATAGGTCAGGTATTAATGATGAAATCTTTCCCTAAAAGTTTAAATTTGCAGTTAATGGTTGATACCTTCAGATATTTTCAAGATATGTTGATTTCTCAATATTTTAATCAGATCATGAAATAATCATATCTATTGTAATTAAAATGGAAGAAAATACAGATATCAATTTTAAGACTTAAAAACTACATACTTTTGTTATCTGAAATATTCAGATCTAATCGGACTCACAACATTGTTCAAAATTTTAGTGCAATTGGATAATAGATAACAAAGAATATTATATTTTAGAGAAAAGTTGCTCTATTATACAATATTATAGTTCTATCTAGAAAATTATTAACTATAGTCAGATTCTAAAATAGAATTTTAGGAATATTCCTAAATCTCAATTCTCTTTTTTAATATCAAACTACTACTATTAAAAATCCTACGATTATTGTTTTTATACTATTAAAAATTGTGTGTTAGCTTATAACCTATCCACTCCACTAGAATAGAATAAACTACAAGATTTTCATATAGTGAGCACAGCATGTCTATGTTTTGTTAAGATTTATCAGAAATAGAACATCCACCTGTATAACAATTGAATCCAATGTATTTCTAGTCTTCTCAAATAAGTTTACAAAATACATCGAAAGCATTTGACCTCTTCAAGGATCTACAAAGTTATGTAGCAGTTTGACGCTTTGGATTCAACGACTTATTATTCTGATTTGATTTAAGACTGATAAAAATATTATCATTATTTATAATACTGGTAACCCCATCTACTAAATTTTAAACCCTTTAAATTCTTTCAAATACCTTTCAAATCCTTATTTAATGGTATTCAGATTGTTTTCAAATTGGTTTGTTATTGTTCTCAAATACCTTTCAGATATCTTTCAAATGGACCTGTTTTGTGCTCATATTAAAGTGATACTAGAGTAATTGAATTTTACTTTTATTCAACGAAGATAATTGAAACTTTACAATTAAGTATAATCGATTATCTAACTTAGAATACTATCTTACAAATCAATTTAAAGTAATAGAATCTCATTGTTATAGATTTTTCATGTATTTGGCAAATTATTTGTAACGGTATAAATGATGATGATCGATATCGCATTCTACAAGGGAAATCTCTAATATTGAGAAAATTAACTAAATAGAGCAACTTTTAAGCCAATTTTTTAAGATCTTTGAAATGCGCACCATTCCTCCTAAAATAAAATATACTAGTTCACTTAATAGATTTTATCTGAATACTATTCTACACTATGTTCATGAAATAGTCTATCATAAAATCTTATAGATTTTATGTTTACAAATTCTAACATTCCATATCTAGACAATTCTCTTCCGAACCCACTGTGTTTTATTCCACCAAACGGGACTCTAGGATCTGATCTAACTACATTATTAACAGTAACAAGACCAGATTCTAACAGATTTGATAATCTTTCTGCTTTGTCTAAATCTTGAGTCCATATACTTGCTCCCAACCCGAATTCAGAATTATTCGCTATTTTAATAGCCTCTTTTTCATCTTCTATGATAGTAATTGGAGCGACTGGTCCAAAGGTTTCTTCATTTGCTATACGCATGTTTGATGACACTTTTCCAATTATAGTAGGTTTATAAAAAGCACCTTTATTTCCTATCCTTTCGCCACCAGTATATATCTCGCCTCCTTTACACTCTGCATCCTTAACCATCAAATCGATATTTTCCATACTTTTCATACTGGAAAGTGGACCAATATCAGTATCCTCTGCTAAGGGATCTCCTACTTTTAGATCTTCTGTATTTTTTACAAAGTTGTCTACAAATTCTTTAGCGATGTTCTTTGTTATAATGAATCTCTTTGATGCAATACAACTCTGTCCACAATTTAAAAACCTACCTTTTATTGCTCCCATTGCCGCCTTGTCTATGTCAGCATCATCCAATACTATGAACGGATCGCTTCCACCTAATTCAAGTACGCATTTTTTAAGTTGAGATGTTGCCCTCTGTGCAACCTTGGCACCTATTTCCACACTACCAGTAAATGTTACTCCATTGATATCTGAATCGATTAACATTTCTGCTAGCTTTGAATCTCCTACTAAGGTACTAAATACTCCTTTTGGCAAATCTATTTTTTGCATCAAATTTTCTATTTCTATTCCACATTGTATTGTGGCACTAGCTGGTTTCAATACAATTGTATTCCCAGCCATCAATGATGGTGCAGCAAATCTTAATGCTTGCCAATAGGGAAAATTCCATGGCATTATACTTCCTATTATTCCCAGAGGTTGAAAGGTTATGGTAGTCTTAATTGCATCGCTGTTTAAAGATTCTTCATTTAGAAAAATCTCTCCATTATATGCATAAAAATCAATAGCCCATGCACATTTATCCAATTCTGCTCTGGATTCTTTTATGGGCTTTCCCATTTCTTGAGTAGCTATTTTTGCAAGTTTTTCCTTATCCTTCCTTAATTGTTCAGCTAAGTGATGCAGGAAAAATGTTCTATTGTGACTATTAGTTCTCCATTTTGAAAATTCGTTTCTAGACTTTTTTATAATCTCGTCAACTTGTCCCTTATTCATATTTTCATATTCTTCAATAACTTCTTCAGTAGCTGGATTTATCGTAACTAATCTTTTTTCATTCATGTTATTCGTATGGTCTGTCTTTTATATTAGATTGACCTAATTTTTCACATAATCGAAGGTATATTTTATATAATTTTAAATTTTTAAATGGAGAAAAATTTCAATCAAATAATATATTCACTATAAAAAATAAAATATTTGTAATCAGTTTTACAAAATCCTGTAGCACAAGGTATTCTAGTGAGTTATCAATTAATCCACCAATTAGTCATACAATATATGCTCATAACTAACTTGATCGATCAAAATTGCGATCGAATATTTAGTTACTGATTTATTAATAAGGATTCTGCATAAAATTAACTAACTATGTAAGTCATATTGTGATTTTCGGGTATTTTCAAATATTTGCAATAGCACATTTTCCCTGTTTTTGGATAGAGAGATTAGATCCACTATTACAATGTTATATAAATCCCTCTACTCTAGTTCTTATTTTCTAAATAGACATTATATTAAAATAGGAGAATCATGTATCTAATAAATATGAAATATAGAAGTAGGACAGAGATAGTTGGCAATATTTTAGAAGCGGCAAATGGGGGAGCTACGAAAACAAAAATTATGTATAAAGCTTTTCTAAGTTATGCACAATTAAAGGAATATCTTTCCGTTTTGATCGAAAACAATCTAATAGAATATCTAGATGGAAATCTACAATTTAAGACTACGGAAAAAGGATTAAACTTTCTTAAAATGCATAATGAAATGGGTGAATTATTACAAACAACTGTTCAAAATTAATAATCGATTCTATAAACAGGTCAGGATACTCAAGACTCACCAATAAATGGCGATATCACGATAGGCTGAAAGAATAAGCTATTGATTTGTGATATACTACTTTAAAGTTGCAAAAGAGTGGTGATTCAATCCAACACTTGTTTATTTAAAATAGTTTATGGGATATTTCAGGGATCTTAAAAGTGGTTCTTAATTATTTTACAAATCTTGGATCTATTAATCTTTTTACAATCTTAATAAACCTGATATATATCCTATAGTAATTCTTTTTTATTTGTTTTCTCTATATGTAATAATTTAGAGATACATTATAATTAATACTATGAATGAAAAATCCTTGATTTGTGTATTTACAAATAAAAACAAAAACGAATTTGCTATTGGTTTAAAGGAAGATGAAAACTTTAGAGCTATGACAAGATTAGGTGAATTTTATACAAGATTTGTTGATTGTTTTGATCTAGTCATGAGAGATAATAATCAAATAGATTGGAGAGTAGAATTAAAGAAATGGATCGAGGCGGCAAAGAAAGATGAAATAATATTTGTTGAAATTGATCTTAGTGATTACTATTGTTTATCAGATATAACTATCTATCAAATATAAATAAGAATAAAAAAATATTAATTAACTTTTTCAATTAGACTTTTTTTTGCAAAGATGAATACAAGATATGTTTCAGATGTAAAAGTTACATATACTGGTGGATACCAGATGTCACTAAGAGGGTGTAGATAAAGAGAATAGATTATAATATAGGTAACGTACTGTTTGAATCTATTTTCATATAATAAATAGAAGACTATTCATTATACTTTTACTAGTTAAGAGCCCAAAAATATAGATATGCGAAAAATCCTGATCTTAACAATGAGAATTTCATCACAAATGGAGAAAGCAATTAATGATCAAATATCTTATGAAGCGTCAGCCATCAATGTGTATATTGCAATAGGATCATGGTGTGAAAGAAGTGGATATGAAGGTAGTGCAGCATTCTTTTTAGAACAAGCTAATGAGGAAAGTACACATATGCTAAAATTCATTCATTACCTTAATAATGCTGGAGCCGAAGCGATAATTCCAGGAACAGATAAGCCCCAAGGTAAATTTGATTCACTGGAATCTACTTTTCAAACTAGTCTAAAGAGTGAGCAGACTGTTACAAAGCTCATAAATAATTTAGTGGAAATTGCTGAAAAAGAAAAAGACCGAGCTACATACTTGTTCTTACAATGGTTTGTAAGTGAACAAGTAGAAGAAGAGATATTATTTCAAACAATTCTTCAAAAGTTTGAGATATTTGGAAGGGATAAATTAGCAGTGTATCAAATCGATCAATCATTAGCCTCCATTAGATCTCAGGTTATGGCTAAGAAGCAGATAAAGAACAATAATGCTCAAACAGCAAATTAGTGAAACCTTATTTTATTTATATTTTTTATAAATACATAGAATACACTAAAATTTGATGTTTTATTTCTGAGGAGCCTGCAACAGATACTTCATCTGATTTCTACTTGTTTCCAAAGTCGAGTTAGATAATATAATATTTCTAATCTACTCTTTTAAGATAATATTTGATTCATCCTATCATTATACTAAAAAACTTCATTTATTATATTCTTTGATTATAATTTATTATAATACTAACCAAACTTTGAAATCTCCTAAATAGTCATTAGTTAGATGATTAAAGAGTACTACCGGTAGTAATCTAGTACTTTTACTAAAGTCTTATAATAATAGTAAAATAAAGTTTAGCTTGTATAAGATAAGTAATACTACATTTATTAAATTAGTAACTTATTATTACAATTAACAAATAGTTTATTGTAAAATCCAACTAACTAGGCGTTTACGTTTTATGTAAGTTTGAATTATTTCATATTTCTATAGTTTTTATTGAATAACTTACAATATGATTTTCGAAATACATAATAAACTGAATGATAGGTGAATTAAGTAAGATGGATAATGATTTCTCAAACTATCTAATTGATGTAATTAACAAAGGTTCTTTATCCCTTATGTTATCAATAGGTCACAGGACAAAGTTATTTGATGTATTATCTACCCTTCCACCTTCCACAGTTGAAAAAATTGCATTAGAATCAAAGTTAAATGAGCGATATATTAAGGAATGGCTCGGAGCAATGGTAACTGGAAAGATTATTGAATATGATTCAGTACAAAACAAATTTTGGCTTTCAAAAGAGAAAGCTAAATATTTAACCAGAGAAAATAACATATATAATTTTGCAGCATCATTACAATGGATTCCTATATTAGCTCAAGTAGAGGATAAAATTGTAGAATGCTTTGAAAAAGGAGGAGGTGTTCCATATTCTTCATACAAACGATTTCATGAAGTAATGTCAGAGGAGAGTTATCAAACTGTAGTAATAGGTCTGAGAGATAATATCTTACCTTTGGTTCCTAATCTCATTTTTAATCTTAAACAAGGTATTAAAGTTCTTGATATAGGATGTGGTAAAGGGAAAGCAGTTAATCTTATGGCTAAGGATTTCCCAAATAGTATATTTTATGGATATGATCTTTCTGAAGAGGCTGTTGATGATGCGAAAAAAGAGGCAAAAGATATGAATAATTCCAATGTATTTTTTAAGGTTCAGGATATTTTAGATTTAAGGATGAATGATAATTTTGATTTAATTTGCGCATTTGATGCTATACATGACCAACCCAAACCTGACTTGGTATTAAAAAATATTCATCAGTCTCTCTCCGATAAAGGAGTTTTTCTTATGCAGGATATTCTCGCATCAACTCCATTGAAAGACAATATTTATCATCCCTTAGGAACATTTCTTTATACAATTTCTTGTCTACATTGTATGAGTGTGTCATTGTTTCAAAATGGAGCTGGTCTAGGGGCTATGTGGGGAAAAGAAAAAGCAGTCACGATGTTAAAAGAAGCAGGATTTGTTAATATTGAAGTGAAAACATTACCTCACGACTTTCAAAATTATTATTATGTTGCATATAAAAAATAATAATACAATAATTGTATCAATTAAGGAGAATCTGCTTAAATTTCTCATTTTTTAAAAAAGATAAAATTTGTTTATCACGTTCTAATTATATAATTTATATAAACTTCCAAAATTTATCTATAGGATAGTTAATAAATTTAATTTAAGTATATTAATTAGACATAAATGTAATAATAAAAATTTAAGATAATAGTAAAGCTAAATGAGAATTGAGAATGTAAGAGATATATGATATAATAAAGATCGAGAAATACTAGTTTTCAAATACTACACAACAATATATCGTGGGATAGTCATTTATTTTAGAAAAAGAATAAACATATGGTAGTATGGATTATACATTACAAAAATTCCATAGGAAATAAATTATGTACTTTTTTTATTGATCCCAATTGAATAATAATTCATGGGTTTTATTCAGGGGAAATGATAAACGAAGTGGTAATTTTCGAGGAAAATTTACACGTAAATTATCTCTCTTCTGGGTAATCGAGTTAGAACCTATGATATCTTCGCCTATATTTCATAACAATATCGTCTATAACTCTACTCTATCAGGAAAAATTTTTGCGATTGACGTTTATAAAAAAAAGACTATTTGGCAAAAAACAATAGGAATACCATTTGTATCAACACCATTACTACACAACGATTTATTAATATCGTGTACTTTCAATTCATGGATTAATAATCGAGATTCACAATTTCATACTACTAATTACATTTATGCTTTAGATATTAATGAAGAGGGTAAAAAGAAATGGGAGTTACAAGTTCCAGGTGATATCTTTTCATCCCCCTGTGTTTGTGAAAGGACAATCATAACAGGATCACTTGATTCCAAAATCTATGCAATAGATTTGAATGGAAATATTGTATGGACGTTTAATACAGGGAATTCTATCTGGTCATCTCCTGCTATATCCAAAAATAAAATATTTATTGGTTCTGATGATTGTTTTCTTTATAACGTAGATATTAATGGCAATTTATACTGGAAAACGAAATTAGCAGGTAAAATACGTGCTACTCCTTGTTTGATGCAATCAACTAATTCTATATTTATAGGTACTCATAAAGGAACAATAAATTGTTTAGATCTATCAGATGGTTCTATTAAATGGAAACATGACATTGGTATGCCAATTCTATCGTCAGCTGCGATATCAAAAGATTATGTTTTCTTTGGATGCTCTGATAAAAGTATCTATGCCTTGAATATCGTAGACGGCTCAATCAAATGGAAATATGAAACAGGAAACAAAATTTGGTCTTCTCCTTTGATAATGGATGATGAGAGGATATTATTAATAGGTTCTTTAGATTCTCATATATACGGATTAGACAATGAAACTGGTAAATTGAACTGGAAATTTCCAACAATGGATGTAATAGAATCATCACCTTGTGCTGTAAATAATATGTTATTTATAAACTCTAGAGACGGATTATTGTATTGTTTTAAAAATAAATAAAAAATATGTTAGAGTAATACTATTTATCAATGTAGCTAAATTCCTTCTTTAAATATTTTAGAAATAAAGACTAAACTTTATTATACATTAAACAAATTCAATCACAATTAACAATCCCATAAAAAATACAACATAGAAAATTTTACTATTTAGATAGATCCTCTTATAACACTAATATTTAAGTTCTACCAAATGTATTCTAAATAAAAATATAATTATAAAAATCTGAAAACGATTATTTAGATCAATATCGATTTAAATAATGCGTAATATAAAGAAAAATAAACAAGACATAAAATAAAATAAAAGCTATGAAATATATGCTGGAGAGTGGGAAGAGAGATAATTAAATGGTCTTCTTTCGTTTTTGAAGATATGTTATTATTAACTCAATACCGTCAATTAACAGAATAATGTAAATGAAAATGAAGTGATATTTTTAGATCCACATAGTTATAATTATTTTCTATTATCAATCTAAATAAACTAGATATGTAAAATATTACATAACATACTAACTCAGATTTTAACAGAAGATCTCGGCTTGGAGAATGAAGAAATACTGTGGTATCTCTTTTTTTTACGTCTCCGATCATTCTGCTATTATAAAGAAGGTGTAGGAAATAAAAAAATATTATTTTAATTTTTAAACTTGTTATCAAGATCGATTTTCTAGTGATACTATTTTAGAATTTACAAATATCCAAAACAAAAATAGAATGGACTTAAATGGTAAGTAAAAATTATACTTATCAACTTTGATGAGGAGGCATTATTTCCCTTACTTCAATATCATATATATCAAATTTAAAATCATTGGCTTTAATTATAACTGTCGGAGAACCCCATGTAATTGCTTGACCATCTGTTTCAGCACCACATTCTTTCATATTGTCACCCCAATCACCGTTGTCAATTTTTTCATGTATTTTCTTATAAGGCCCTTTTCCTTGGTTTTCTGCATCTACCCAAGATTCAAGTTTTACTGCTGTATCATTAATATTGTAAACTATTCCTTTAAACCCAATTATTTTATCATAAATGTTTCCGACAGTTAAGCTTTCATTGTAACGTTCCCATTCATAATCAATATGGAATTGTTCTTTTTTCATTCTTAGTTGTCCTTCATTAGAAATATTATTATGGTAACTTGACCCACCACAAAAGAATTTCGGTTTATCACTAGATTTTTTATAATCGTTATCAAGTTGAGCATGTGTTATGGATCTTGTTACTAATGAAATAGAATGTTGGTCATCACCACGTGATGAATCAAGTAATTTAAAAATTAGAGTTACTTCTATATTCTTCCAATCAGTTGGTTTATACCAGTATCCTTTTTCTTTTAGTTCAGAAAAGTCCCAATGCTTTATAATATTCTTTGACAAGTTCTCTTCCAAAAATGCTTTATCTGGTATTAGCCCTGCATCTTTGGTATGGATATCTATCCTTGGTCTTCCATAATCTATCCTCCAACTTCCATCATAATTTTGTTTTGTAAATATATTGTCCTTTTCGGTTTCGTCTACTTGAACTAAGCCATTTGGATTAGTAATATTAAATCTATATGTTTCTCCATTTGGTATAGTTTGATAAATCTCTGGTATATCTATTTGTTTTATAGGAACAAAGAAAGATCTGTATATAGGATGTATTTGAGCTAAATAGAAACTATCTTTCTTTTTGTAGTTATTTCCATTACTCTTTACATCTTTTTTTTTATCTTTTTCACTTTTCATTTGTTGGCTATTTTCCTCTTTTTCTATTTTATTCTCTTCTTTATTTTTTTCCTTTATGTTATCAGACTTTGGTTCAGCATAAATAAAAGATATAGATGGGTCAAAACTTGAATAATTATAGCTAAGATAAGTTAAAATCAGGATTGAAATTGAAATAAATAATAATAATAAAAAGTTAATCATAATTCTTATTGGCATATTAAATTTACTTATTTTATATATATTGGGTACCAAAGAATAATAGAGAATTTTTTTCTGAAATTTGTATCATTTTTACTATTCCTATTTTTAAATTTATTTATTTCTTTTGTTTCTTCTAAAATTAAGATATATAGATCTATACGAATTAAATAGTTTTTTTATTTATTTTTTATCTTTATAATATACAACAATTAATACCGTCAGTTATTCTTGTCTTTTAAAAAATTAATAAAGGATAAAATATTGAGTGAAATTGGGTAGGAATAGAATATATACTTAGTAATACTATTGATAAATTCAACTTCTATTAACAATAACAAAAATAATTATGATAATGGAAATCCTATCTCTTCATAATTCTGCAGATTCTATATCTATTAACGAGAATAAGCTCAACTGGAATGTGTATATTGGGTTCATAGAAGGTATAACCTATATAATAAAAATTCTATATAGCATATAAATATAAAATACTGATTTTAGACAAAATAATATTATACTTGGAAGGGTATTTCATTATAGTCTTAATTTCTAATATAGATCATTTTCAAGTCACAGAGTACTTGAACCATGTTTATCATCAATTATCAGTAATCTCTTAATTGTGTATATTCCTACTGGAGTGGATGTAATACCTAATGAGATTCAATCATGATTTCAAGTTTCCCTCTTTTTGCTATTGAATTTCAAATTTCTGTCCTATCCATATCTACATTAGTTTTCTAAAACATAGCAGATATAGAGCAATTATGAAGTAATAATTCCTACCTTTTTGGCTCTGTTTCTTTCCTGACTGTTAATGTAAATTAGTCATCTCGATAATTTAAATAGATTCCTTAGTAAACATTGAAAGAAAATTTATGATAAGTATACCGTTGGTTCAGATAAAATACCCTAATCTAGTTTCATATTAATTTGATTCTAATCATCCTTTAACAAATAGTCTATAAGATAGCTTATTTCTTTTCTCACTCAAGTAACAGACGCAATACAGATTTGATATTTGGAAAGAGACAGACTACACTATACATTTACAATCTGCAAATATTCATTAACGAGAAGGCAAATCTTAAATCTAATAATTTGATAAATCGAATATAATATTTTATATAACCAATTGAATAATAATATATATATATAATAATTAGAAATAGAAAAAATTCTAACTAGCTGTAAATATACTATTACTTGTTATTATAATAAATTTAATTAAGAGAAATGAAAGGAAAATGGAGTATAATTTAAAAATATTGATGGTTTGTACAGAATATCCTCCTATGCACGGCGGAATAGGAAGATATACAAATAATTTAGTAAATGCCTTAAGAAAGCTTAACAACGATGTTCACGTATGTTGTGGAAACGAAGGCAAAGGTGAATATACGAAATTGTCTCCATACCATTCACATAATTCTAATATTTTACTCGAGGTAGTAGACCACTTACGACCTGATATTGTACACATTCAAATGGAATATGGATTATATGGTTTTAAACATAATCCTATACTGCCTCTGAAAATGACATCTTCACTTGAATCTTTTTACTCCGGATGTCATACTCCTATTATTACTACTTTCCACTCATCCTATCACTTCAAACAATGGTTAGGTTTAGTATCGGTTAAACAACCAAAGTGGAATATTAAAAAAATAGCTGAATATTGGAGAAGAATTGTTAGCTATAGAGCCTTTCACGAGTTAAATAAACGTATTATTCAGAAGAGTAGCGCAAATATAGTCTGCTCAGATTTTTTATCCAGGTTGATACCAGGAAGTAAAGTAATTTATCATGGAGCAAATTCATATTCTTCTCAAAATGTTTCTAAACAAGAGGCAAGGACTAAATTATCTTTACCATTAGATTCTAAAATTGCATTAGCCCAGGGATTTTTTACTTCTACCAAAGGATGGGATATTATAAATCAGATGAATATTCCTGATGATTGGAGGATTGTTTTAAATCATTCGAAAAATCATTATAGTAAACAAAGATTTAATCTACCTTTTATCACCAACAATAATAAAAACAAAATAATAAATCTCAACAAGAAATATCTTTCTGAATATGAATTATCATTGTTATTTTATGCATCAGATGTTGTATTATTACCATATAAAGTGTGTTCTGGTTCAGGAGTTATGTTCGATGCAATAGGACATGGAACACCTTTTATTTCTTCGGACTTGGATTTTTTTAAAGAGTTTACTGAAATGAATTTGGGTATAATGGTAAAGAGACACCAGAATGAATTTGTAAAGGCATTAAAATATATTGATGCAAATTATTCATCTTACACTTCCAGTATAGAGAAATTTAAAAAACAATTAGATTGGAATAAAATTGCAACTCAGCATCTGGAAATTTATATGGACCTATTGAAGATAAGCTCATCCAACAAGGAAAAACCACTATTAATTTAACGTATATTCATATATATTATCTACTTATAATGAAAAATACTTATTTTTATCTACCCCTTTAAAAAAATTGATAGAAAGTCATGTTGTAGTAGATTCTTTAACCTTACCAAAAAATAATTTTACATTGGGCGTAAATAGATAGTATATTATTATACCATAAATAATTACTGAAATAACATGTATTAAATCTCCACTACTAGCAAGAGAAATAATCGCAAATATTATTGTGATAAAACTAATTATAAGTGTAATCGTTCTTGCCCATCCTTTTCCCTTTAAAAGACCCCATGAGACTGTTAAGCTAGCTATTCCTAATACAACTAATATTAAACCACCTATTGTAATAAGAGATCCTAATCCACTCATTTGGAAGTCAGAACTAATACTAATGAGGGGACCTAAAAATAATGGAGTTACCCCAGTAAATAAGAGTATTAATCCACCAATTATCATAAGAACGGCAATTATCGTAATACCTATTGGGCGTTTATTCACGGAGCAATTAATTTTCTGGAAAATATAAGTGTTACCCTAATAGTACAATAAGTAATAAGTAGAGTACCTATAGACCAAAATTTATTTCTATTCATGTACTCGTTCATATGGATGATTGAATTGGTCTAATATCAAGTTTTAAGAAGATAGGTAACAGGGTTTGTATCTAATTGTATTTTTCTTGCTTGAACTTGATCTTATTTATAAATTGTAGATATTATTTACAAAGAAGTTTACTTTTGAATTTTTTTTCTAAAAAGATCATATTTGTTGAATAGAGATAATAATTCACTAAAATAAAGAATTTTTTAGATAAATCTTCAAACGATATTTAAAGTAATATATTTAATATTTTCCTTTTTATTTACGTTTAAAATGCACGATATATTTTGATAATAATAACAAACGAATCATTAAAATTTCTAACAGATCTTGTTAGTATCAATAATCTTTGCCTTCAGGAGAAAAGTCTAACCATAAATCTATGTTGAAATATTTTATTTTCTCAATCATAATATCTACAATCATTTCTAATAGTATTGTACTATTTTCAGATTCTCACATTAAACATTTTGTTTCTCTTTTGGTATTAAACATAACAGCTGCTATAGCTTCAATTTTAGGTATTATAACTATATACAGACATGGGATTTATGGAGTCCATGGTAAATCTTATTTGTTCCTCACACTAGGTATTATATCCTGGTTTTTTGCAGATTTTTTGGTTTTATATAATTATCATTCATCTCATATAAAAGAACTAGAACTTGCATCTACAACAGATTTTTTATGGTTTATTGGATACGGTTTTCTCGCTTTACACTTGTTTATAATAATGCGTTCACTCGATATCAAAATAAACTCAAAAGTGTTTATTGGAATATCAATTATTACATCTTTCTTTATTGGTTATAACGTAGTTAATCTGCTTAATTATGACTTTGTTGATAATGATTTTTTAGCGACTATTGTAACTCTCGCTTATCCTATTTTAGATTTTATATTAATAATACCATCTTCAATAATTCTTATTACATTACGTAAAGATTTTCTCCACAATTTCCCATGGTTTCTATCTTCATTATCATTGTTGGTTAATGCAATAGCAGATGATGGATATGTTAATGATTTCGTCGCTGGCAATTCTGAAAATCTCTGGTTTTGGGAGCTATTCTATATAGCAGATTTCATTATAATGTCAGCAGCATTATTGTGGTATAATAAATTTAATATTTCAAAAACTTTAGCAAGAAAAACAAAATGAAAGAATCAATATATTTTAATAGCAACGTTAGCACAATAATCTTTAGTCATTTATTAAATATTAGTAAATCCTGTGTTAATTTTAGATAATCTTGCCTTTTTTTTTAACATTAACTCTATTTAAATTTGATATCCTATACAAAGAAGAAAAGAATCTGTATTCAATTAGGGCAGAGTAATAAATTTTATTTCAGTTTTGAATATATTTCAAGAATTAATATAATATAATATTTATACAATTTTTCTAAATTCCTTTAGATAAAGGAATTTAATATATATAGATAAGACCAGGAATAGATTAGATTTTTTCAATTTCAATTATCTAACATAGATAAATTCATTGGTATACCTTCCTTTATCATTAAATAGAAAAAATAAAGTTTTTCGGATCGAATAAGTTGAGATTAAAAAGAACTATCGATCTCTGATCGCTTTTTTTACTTTTTCACCAAGATCACTAGGAATTTCAGAAAATCCATGATCCTTTTGTGCATGTTCCTTGATCTTTTCCATTATTTCTTCTTCTGTATCTGCTGTAGTAGTCCAATTACAATCAACACCTGCATCACTACATCCAAAACTTTTAGTCATAATGTGAATATATAAAACTCTTATATTTAAGATAATCTTATTTAGAAATAACTAAATTCATCTTTCTTTTATAGAAAGATTTAAAAGTTGAGTATCGTAATTAAGATTTATCACCTTTATAACAAAAATATATACCTTCCAATTTTTTAAATTTATAGATAATAATAGAATCGTTATATAAACTCTGTATTCTTACATCATAATTGTTTAAATAAATCATCTAACCAGTCAAATATTCTCTGATTTGACAATGAATATGCACCACATTGACAATGTTCTTCTGCTCCTTCATCTACTGTAAATAAAATATATTTCTTTGGACAAGTAAGAGCATCATAAACTTTTCGAGGCTGTGCTGGAAAAGAATCATCTTTTTCTGCATCTAATACCAATGTTGGACAATTAATATTTTGAATAATTTCTTTTAAACTAAATTCACTGCTTTTACTCACAAGTTCATAAGGTGAATCTACACCAAATGTATTCATTCCATGTTGAATATTAAATTTTAGATTTGCATTAGTTTCCATCAAAATTTCAATAACGTTATTTACAACTTTTGTATCCTTTTCTTCTATTGATTTTAATAGTGATGGTGGAAACCTTGATTCAAGTGCTTCTTTTCCATCGTATACACCATTATATAGTACACAAGCTGCAAGACGATTTTCGAATGCTGCAGCTCTGGCTGCTAAGTAGCCACCCATACTAATACCCATTAGTGCTATACATTTGGTATCAATACTATATTCTTCTTTATTATCTATTAAAAAATCTAAAACAGGGGTAACGACTTTTTCCCAATCAAAGCGAAATGGAATATTTTGTCCAAGAATAACTTCCCCTTGGCCAGGTCCTTCAAAAGCAAGACAATTGTAGCCTCTTTCTATGGCTGGAGCAGCGGCAGAAAAATACAATTCTTCTAATGTAGAATCAAACCCCCCATGTACAATTAATGTTGGCCTCGGCTTTTGATTTCTGTAATAATTCTCAACTTTAAAGAAGTAACCAGGGAGTCGAGTTTGCTCGTAGGGAATATATACAGATTCAAAAGGAAAAGAAAATAGTTGTCCTGCTTGTCTAAAACATTCTTTGCTTAATCTCCAAGTTTCAATACTCCTTATATCTTTAGGCTCAACAATAAAAAATCCAGACACTCTATAGTAGTTTGATGCTCTAAGAAATGCCTCTTTTGCACTCACAATATGTCCGGATTTTAGACACTCTTGAGCACAATTATGGATTCTTTTTGCTGTTTTAAACCATTCTGTATACCAACTTTCAAAATCCCTTTCTCTTATTCTATATGCAGTAGATAAACATTCTCCTATATCTGCTCCTTTGTAATATGTTTCACC
The DNA here is from genome assembly GCA_042138015.1 of Nitrososphaeraceae archaeon. Taxonomy (GTDB): domain Archaea; phylum Thermoproteota; class Nitrososphaeria; order Nitrososphaerales; family Nitrososphaeraceae; genus TH1177. The sequence goes on from JBHIVA010000018.1 coordinate 32,300, forward strand.
AATTACCCTCAGCAATTGGAGAGAGAAAGTGGGATCATCAAAAATTAATTTCATTTGATTTTAATATTACTAATCTGTTCTATTTATTTTACAGTTAGAATATAGTCAAACAACTAGAGTAAGAGAGTATAAAATTTTTATCAATCTTATTAATTTTAGACAAAACATACTTTTTTATTATAATATTCTGAAAATAGAAAAATATTCAAAATAAAATGCTTTTGATTTCAATCGAAATAATATTTGAAAAATAATTTACATCTTTATTGTTTTATCAATAATTCTTATGAATAATAGTTACTGCATATAACTTTCCAATAATATAATAACAAATATTGCTTTATGAATTTTTGAAATTTAAACTTGTTCAATTATGCTAATTTTTTGTAAAAATAGAGTACATACAATATAATAGATTTATTGCTATCTAGAGATATTATTCCATTCTTTTAAAATTAATACTATGTTATGACGAAAAGCTTTACTATTTTTGAAATTAGTAGGTTATGTAACAAGTTTATTTCCTACCCCTCCCTTCTCTAAACGTATTATACAATTTAATTATTATATGTAATGAAACAGATTATGGATTCATGGTATAAACAATCTGCACCAATGATTTCATTTAAAGAAGGAAAATCCCTACTTCATAATTTTTTTGTATACGGAAGAGAAGGGTTGACTATCAATCCTTATCAAGGGTGTCATCATAGGTGTGGTTACTGTTATGCTACCTATGATTGGTCTCCTGAATTCTATGACCATATCTATACAAAAATAAATGCATCAAATTTATTATATAATGAACTTAAAAAAGGTAGAAGAAAAATTTCTAGTCCTGTTATGATTTCATCAGCGACTGATGCCTATCAACCAGCAGAAATGAAGTATGGAATAACAAGGGAATGCGTAAAGGTATTACAAAAGTTTAGAATTCCATATTATATATTTACTAAATCAATAATAATTGAGCGTGATTTAGAATTACATAGACGTTATGCTGATAAATGCTTTATAGTATGGTCAATTACAACTTGTGAGGAAAAAGTAAAAAGAATAATAGAACCAGGTACCCCTAATTTTGATTCCATATTTGAGGTAATTAAAAAGTTTAGTATGTCTGGAGTTCAATGTGTTATCAATATCGATCCTATTATTCCTTTTATAACCGATTCAAAATATAATTTCGAACAAATATTGAATAACGCTGTCACTAGTGGAGTACGATTTATAAGCAGTGCAATATTAAGATTAAGAGCTGATATTTGGCAAAGAGTTCAGATGATTTTACATACATTAAACAAAGAAGATATACAAAAAGAATACGAACAAATTTACAATATTAATGACTTCACAATAACGAAAAATAGTTTAATAGCTGATCATCAATACTGTTACAAGGTTTTAAATTTAGTCAAAAATGAATGTAAAAAAAGATATCTGAGATATGAATTTCCTAAATTGATAAACGAAAAATACAATAGTATTTCTAAGGATAATTCAAAAGTTATTACTATTCTTGATTTTATAAAATAAGCAACAAATTCCGTCTTTCGATAATATTAAAAGATAAAAATAACATTATAACTTGACTATATATTATGGTATATAACCCCTTATTTGATATATTCTCTTGATAAATTATAATAGTTCTACATTGAAGAAATAGATAATTTATTTAGGATATAGACTTAAACCTCTCCCAAATTAATTTTACTAGATGATCTATATATGCTGTGTCACAAATTTCAATACAAATAGATAACATATTTGATACTAAACATTTAATTTATAATTGATTTTAAGACTAATTTAGATTTTCTACTTCTGGGTCCGCTACGTAGTCTATATCCACAACACGGACACCAAAAACTTTGCCAATTAATAAATATTTGACAAACCTGACAGCGTTTTTGCCCTATCAAATAACGTTTACCAGCTCTAGGCCTAAGTGCTTTATGACGATGACAAATTCCCTTACACGGCATGAATTATGTTAGGATTATTTGAATTGGTAATAATATAACTGTTGATTTTACCTCTTGATGTAATCTGATGATTAAAGAAAAGAGTAAAACACAAATTTACATGCTATTATTATCTATTTCTCTCACTATTCTAAAGTATATGTGTGTTCATCTCATAATCGTTTAGTACAGAGCACATGATTTCATGCTCAGTATTCTACTATTGATACCCCCGATTTGTGTTAAATATTTTCCAATAACAGGAAAAATTTAGCATTGGGATTGGTCCAAATTTTTATGAATTATTCGTAGAGATGAAATGTGTTACTGTATATAGTGATGATCATAATTTCCCAGCTAGAAAACTGGAAAAATCAACTACATAGTATGGAATTAAGAATATAAAATATTATTCAATAGAGTTGAGCAATTTTATGACGTGTAATCTTAAAAGTTGATAGTAAAAAAATACTATTTCATGCTAAATATAAATTGCAAGTTAATCAAAGTAACATTACCTAAATGAATAGAATAGATCTCACTAATTATTACATCAAACATCCATTAATAATTAATGTCCTTGATTAGAAAGCTGCCAAACTAAATCGTTGAACATTTGATTCATATGACTAACTTTTATGTCAATCCCTTCAAGCAAGTTCAGTGCCTCAGCAGTATTATTATTTTCGATTAATGCAATCACTTGATCTATATTTCTTTCTATGATAGTATGTGTTTCACGCATATGGTTAACCATTGTATCAGCAGTGAATTGTGCAAAAGCAATTTGATGAACCGACAATGTAGCCAATAATACCATAACAATTAAGATGTATTTCATATTATTATTACCATCTTAGTTTATTTAAGATTTAGTACTTGTTGCTGAAAATAAGTGTAAGATGGTTGGTTTACTATAGTTATAAAATTGATTTTTATACAATTAATCTCAAATACCATTGGAATCCTATATAAAATATTCAGTACTTGTTTGGAGGATTGATAAGTAGTGTTTTATTTCTTTCAAACTGTTTACTTATCTAGAATGCTTTGAAACACGATTTACAGCAAAATTAAAAATATCAGAATTTGTATTATTATCATTGTTTAAAGATGTGGTATTAGTAGGACTCTCTCCTGCATTAAATGACATTATAGTTGAAGTGTTTACAAAAAGTTAAGTTAAAATCAAAATAAAAAATCTTTTAGTTAGGAAAAATATTCTCATCCGAATCTTTACATAGATCATATTAAATGAACTTTTCTCTTTCTAGCCAATTTCCAATATTTAAAAAATTTTGATGCTTATAGGTTGCAACAACTATCTTTGTTTTCACATCTACAAATAAATGGCTCTTTTAAGCAAATTGGACATATAACAATACCACAACCCATGCATGTATTATTTTTTAAATTACATGCCCAATGTTTGCATTCATTCATAATTTCTACTAATGACTTAATGATTAAAATACCTAATTATTGTTTATCTAACTTAATATAAACAATAAATCTGCATCCAATAGTTAAATAGTTTGTTACTGTATATTTTGGTAGTTATGAAAGAAAGTTGTCAAATCTGTGGATGTGAAGATGTAGAATTAAAAGAAAAAACAACAGATGATGGTCAAACTAAACAAGTTTGTGAAAATTGTCATTGAATCAATAATAATATCACTATTTTTATTGTTATCTATTTTTTTATTTTGAATTACCTTTATATTGTAATTGAAAGATTAAAATTGTTATTATTTGTCCAATCTTCTTTCACCTTCTTTGATAGTTAGGTTAGATTATAAAACAAAATATGTTAGTGAAGGTTATCATACACGTAGTAGGATTCTAAATCATATTTAAAATATTATTATTAGAAACTTATTTTAAAATGGATTTTCCTAGTATGTTGTATTATGTAAGAAAGTGGGAAAAAGGATTATTGATTTAACTCTTTATTTTGTCGATTCATCCTCTCTCATCCTTGAATCTTGAATTTGATCCAAGAAAAAAAATTTTGAAAATTGTCAACTACATAGATATGGTAGGCAGTAGAAAACTACCTAGCAGTCAGGAATTGAATATAAAGTTTCTGTCTTAGATTTTAACTAGTAACATGTCAATTCGATACCTGCACTAGTATATTTAATAGGAATAAGAACAAGATGTTTGATAAAAGAAAATGAATAAACCAAACACAACAACAAATAAAGAAACTGGAAATTATATAGAGTTTATAATATATCGATTCCCAAAAAAGAATCAAGAATCTATGCTACAAATTATCAAGAAATCACTTGATATCTTTAGAAATGAAGGTATAAGGTATGACTATTTCAAACTTACTAACACAGAAAATATTCCCGGATTTACAAATATAACTAAAACCATTTCAGCCAATCCTGCTAACGAGGAGGTATGGATGGATTTACTATACTATAGAGATCGCAAACATAGAGATGAATTTATGACAAAAATGTCAAATAATAAAGAATGTCAAGCGTGGTACGAAGAGTTTACAGAACTACTCAATCCAGGATCAGAAATCATCAATGGAGAGTTTAGTCGTATGAGTTGATTAATTCTTGAATAATAATAAAATATTATTATACGCTGTAGCTACTGCTGCTGTTTGTACTTTTATAGCAGGTGTATTACATCTTGCAATTGTTCCAATGTTTTTTATGCAAATGTCAACAGACGTTACGATATTCTTTATTGTCTCAGGTATTGTTCAAATATTCTGGATTATACCTGTCATTAAGAGATGGGACAATCTATGGTACTATATTGGTATAGGTGGAACAGCTATTCTAATTATTATGTGGTTTGTTGCAGTACCAGGATCCGGATATCCAATAAATATTCTATATATATCAATAGAAATCTTTCAAATCACATTCATAATTCTCTGTTACTTCGTAATTACAAAGAGAAAAAAATTGATGAAAAAACCAATATGTTAATAAATTAATTAATTAATGTAGGCATTAATCCAGAGGAAATATAAAATTAAAGAAAGAGAAATCTAATATTTTTAATTTAAACAATTAATGAAATATTGTTAAACTAATCTTAATCTTAAATATTTTTTTTCTCTTCCCATTTATCACACCATCCACTGAGACTGCGCAAGATGGGTTCAAGGTCCTTCGTTTTAGATGTTAAGGTATATTCAACTCTAAGGGGTACTTCTGCATATATTTTTTTAACAACAAGACCTTCTTGTTCTAGTTCTGATAACCTTTCAGATAAAACGGTACTACTAATTCCCTTCAAGTTTCGTTTTAATTCATTAAATCTAACCACATGACCCTTACTCAAATTCTTTAGTATTAACAATGACCACCGTTTGCCTAAAATACCCCAGATATCTTGTATTTCACATTTTTCTTCTATATTTTCACTTTTAGGGCTAGTATTCAAGTTAATCATATCAGAAAATTTCACATCGACATCCACATATAGTTGTGAGAAATAAATAAAAACTTAGATCATTTAACATAATAAATAACTCTTAGTCACCCACTTTGAAAATAAAAAAATTACTGATGACATTAAAACCTATGTATTTATTTTACATTATTAAAGATTAGGATGGAAGAATACAAATTTGTTCTTTTTTCAGTATTAATATAATTATGATTATTTCCATAATGGTGAAAATTATATTATCCTAATTTTCCACTTCTGTAATCCTCTATTGCTTGATTAATTTCCTCACGAGTATTCATAACAAATGGACCATATCTAGCTATCGGTTCTCTTAATGGAACTCCACCAATTAATAATAATTCTAAGGGAACTTTTGAATCCGAAACAGACTTGATATATACTTCGTTACCATTTTGATCAAATATTACCGTGTTGCCTTTTTCAACTACTCGATTATCACGTTCTTCAAATACTGCACCTCCTTCAATTACATAAGCAAAGATATTGTATTCACCTGGAACGTTCTGTATTATCCAAGAATTTGGTTCTAATTTAAAGTGCAAATACATAATTGGAGTTACGGTATCAATTACTGCTTTTTCTCCTAATGATTTCCCTGCAACGATCTTAACCTTGATTTTACCATTTTCAGTAGTGACGGTTGGAATTTTTGCTTGAGATATTTCTTGATATCTTGGTTTCATCATTTTCTTATTTTTAGGAAGATTAACCCACAATTGAAATCCATGCAATCTACCTCCTTTTTTACTAAATTCCTTCTCAGGAATTTCAGAATGAATAATTCCTGAACCGGCAGTCATCCATTGAACATCTCCAGCACTTAAAATTCCACTATGACCTCGTGAGTCTTTGTGCTCAAATTTTCCGTCAAGTAGATAGGTAACTGTCTCAAATCCTCTATGAGGATGATCAGGAAAACCTATTTCGTTTTCTGGTTTTATATACATGGGACCCATTTCGTCTAATAGTAAAAATGGATCAAACTCTGAAATATCTTGATTTGGAAATGATCGATTCAGTGCAACACCATCTCCATCATGGGTTCTTTCGCTCTTGATTACCTGTGAAACTAAGCGAAAATTATCGAAATCTTCTGGATTTACCGATACTAATTTTTCTTTCTCAATATCTTTTTCTATTTTTTTATTATTTATTTTTGACATAATACAATAATACACTCTAAGATATTTAAGTCAGGTAGTAATTTCATACTAAGTAGGTAATTAGATTCTTACTTGAATATTAGAGATCTTCTACCTTCTTGATTGGATTCTTGTTTGTATACTCATCTACCTAATGTAGAATGCAGATTTAATATGTATCATACGAAAGTAAGCTAAATATATATCTACGATATTTAGTTAATTTATAGTTATAATAAAAATAATTGCAGATTATTAGATAAAAAATTCAATCTTAATATTCTATTAATTACATTCTATCAAATATATTTGGATATATGTAATACTGTTCTTGTAATGATAGCATTCGACTATTAAGATACTAATATCTAGACAACTAGAGTCGGTTAGAATTTTTTGATAAGATGATATTTTGTGGAAAAATAAACTGATCGAATTATGACTTATGGATAATTAAATTTCAATAATCATTAATTTTAGAATATTTATCAAACAAATGATATCTATATTATCTTATATTATACTTTTTGAAGAATAAAGGTCCTATCTGTTTTGAAGATTTGTACTGATAATGAGATCCTGCTACAATCTAGTGTATGTGTAATCTATGATTTTAGTAATATTTCAGCAAACGTTCACCCTTTCTCAATATATATGATATTCTCAATTTAACTATTATAGTCTAAGTGTGACATTGTTAAATATGTTAACATCGTAGGTTTGATACTTTTTATAGAAAAAACTATCATAGATAATACATAAAAATATGTCGAATAGATTGAGAGATAATAATTTCTTAACTAATATTACTTAATTAATGTAACTTAATTCTAATATATTTTATTTTTATTTTGAAGATGTACAAAATAAAATGATGTCTAAAAACAACTTTCCATACATTATGTCAATCATAATCTTATTTGCATTTGCAACATTTATACCAACTATTTATCCCTTTCAAACCAATAATAATGAATTTCCTGTTATTCAACAAATATCTCCTCAAGAGAATTCTAACTTCGGTTATATTATACTTTTAACTGAAATTATAAATTCTAACAATAACGACATACAACAACCTTCAGATCTTACAATAAATGTTATGGGAACCGATGACAATCAAGTTCCATCCTCTTTTAAACCAGTTCCA
>JBHIVA010000019.1:0-39918 GCA_042138015.1 Nitrososphaeraceae archaeon
CTACCTCATGGTCTTCTGCTACCTCATGGTCTTCTGCTACCTCATGGTCTTCTGCTACCTCATGGTCTTCAAATAATTTATTATCATCATTGTTTATCATAGTCAGTTAATAAGAAATAAAGCAAAATAATTAGATATCGATAGTAATACAACAATCCCTTAAAAAATCAAAAGGCAAAACAATTTAAGTATTAGTTATTAGGTTTATTGATAGGATGTCCTATGATGATGAAATCTCAGCATTAATGAACAAAAAAATGAAAGATTTACAAAGAAAATTTAATACTCTGACAGAATTAAAAAAAATTAGCAAACCAATAATCCTAAGCGATTCTAATTTTGAGTCTGAGAAAAACAAATATCCATTATTACTAGTAGATTTTTGGGCTTCATGGTGTGGACCATGTAAAATAGTGCTGCCTATAATAGAACAATTAGCACGAGAATATGCTGGTAAAGTAGTTTTTGGAAAAATTAATGTAGATGAAAATCCAGTATTATCAAACAAATTTAGAATTCAGAGTATTCCAACTATATTACTTTTCAAAAATGGACAAGTTATCGATATCATTATTGGTGCTCTGCCAAAAGGCCAGATCGAAAATAAGTTAAGACAACATTTAGAAACATAGATAGCAATACAGAATTTTATTAACTGATAAAAATTTATTTTTGGAATACTTCAAAATTAATTTAAAAAGTGTTTTGAAGAATCGCTTGATAAAGTTTATGCATAATTTCCTTTAATAGAAGATTTTGCTCCACATGCTTCACATAATAAAAATCCTAATTTCTTATTTTTTTCTGTTCTAGTGTCTGGGCTGCTACAAACTGGACAAATAACATAATCTTTTACATATCTATCAATTAATGCGCCAAATGAAGAGCGTTCTTTACGTCCTAGAAAGATTACCCTATCACCAATGATATATCCTGCTGATGCAAGCTCTTTATTTAAATAAAGGAGTAGTTTTTCCGGATCACGTCGTAATGCTTTAGGGAATTCCATAAAATTTCTAAAAATTGTCCTCTGTCCAACCCAAATTATCTGTGGTGTAGGTAATTCGAGTCTAGAAATTTCTTTTCTTGATGTTGTACCAAGTTTATCATAAAGCCTACCTAATAATATATCATAACTTGATTTAGTTTGAACATTCACAAAGGATCAGAGAAATACTCGATAATTTATGTTGTTATGTCAAACAATTAATATACATGGTTTGGGTCTAAATTTAAAAATTGACTGTATTTTCTAATAAATGCTATAACTATATTGTATTATCAATAAAATGATAGAAAATTTATGAAAGTTATTGAGTAACAATTGAACATTTTATCTATTATATTACAGTTAATTAGTAGTTTTTAACCACTCGAAAAATGGTTCGAGTATATTTGTGTAAGGCAATTTTTTATGATCTGACGCATTGTATCCAACCATCAACATCCTCCCTTCTAGTTTACTGACCAAATTTGATGATAATTCCCTTTTTTCAAATGGTTTGTTAATTATATTAAAAAAATAATCGTGTTTATAATAAACAATATGCTGTTCAAAACAGCTCGTTAGAATAGTAGGATCTCGTAGGATACGTAAATTCATATTTTCAGCATCAAGGTCCCTATTATCAATAGATATCTGTAATATTCTTTTAAGATATTCCTCTCTTATGAAGTCTGAGTTTATCTTATTTTTTTCCAAACTATCTAAAATTTTAATATTTCTTGTTATTTGATCAATAGTTTTTCTTGCAAGACTACGAACTGACATTCTATCCAGCTCTCCACGAACTTTATGGTTTTTTCCAAACAGATAGAAAGTTCCAATTGTTTCATCTTTTTCGATAAATGGAAATTCTCTTTTTTTATTAATAAAATCAGATAATCTTTTAGTTATATCTTTTGGTAGAAAAATTCCCATATAAGAATCGGACATTATTACCAAATCTCAAACCTCGTTATGACGTAGAATCAAAAATTCATGTAGATTAATTAGTATTTTCGAATAGGTAGCTTATTAGAAATAGAACGCACGTTTTTCTCTTTATTTCATAATAGTTAAAAAATTCAATTTTTTTAAAATTTTTAAAATAAAAAAAAGAGTTTAGTGAGCGTGTGGTGGAGGTGCACTTCCTTTTGAGATGGATTCGCTAAATGTACCAGCTGCCTTTTCGTGAAATTCTAAAGCTGCTTGATCTACTTTAATTGCTTGAGGAGGACATACTGAAACACAGGCCATACACCATATACAATCATGCTCTCTAATAGGGTCTGCTTTATCTGTAAAGTCTTTTCTCTCTTCTTTTGTGGATTGACCAGTGCCTTCAAATGTTTGTTTATCAGCATCTTTAGCAGGTACATCATGTTCTGTTCTATACCATTGGAAAACTTGAACAGGACAGGCTTCTATACAAGCACCATCTGCTACACATGAATCCCAATCTACAGCCACCATTGTACCGCTTACACCTAATGGTACTTGTTCTTCTCCACGAGCAGCATAAGCTGCTTTTACTTCTTCATTTTCTGCTGCTTCCGCTTGTCTTCCTGGTCCCCATCTAAAGTGGTATTGTTCACCATCACTAAGTTGTATTTTACCAATCACTTGATGGTTTTTTGGAAAGTCTGGATCTATTGGCATAAATCTATCCATGAATACATATTATATAAATCATATGTGAAATCATGTTATCAAAATCTATAAAATTATGTTACTTTTTAAATATTAAAGAAATCTACAACTACTAATATTTTATATTATATAAGAATTTAAAAAATAAAAAAAAGGAAAACTAATCATTGAATCCTTTTTCTGCATGTTGGGTTATATCTAATCCTGCTTCTTCTTCCTCGTCGGATACACGCAATCCAGTTGTCTTATCTATTATCTTGAATATCGCATATGAGACTCCGAATGCAAATGCTGCTGCTACAGCAATTCCGAATGCCTGTAAAGCCAATTGTTGACCAGAATCTCCATACAACAATCCAACAGGTCCCTCTGGATAAACGAATGGGCTAGCTGCTACACCTATTGCAAGTGCACCGAGAATACCTGTTACACCGTGAACTGAGCTAACATCTAAAGCATCATCTATTCTTAGCTTCTCCTTAAACAATACTATACCATAGTAAGATCCGAATCCGAGAATTATACCCAATACGAATGCTGTTTCTCCTGTTATATATCCTGCCGCTGGAGTTATACCGGCAAGACCAGAAATTGCTCCGTTGATAACAGCTGCTACAGAGGGTTTTCCTGACCGTTTCCATGATAAAAAGAGCCAAACCAAGACACATGTTGATGAACCAATCTGAGATGTTAGTAATGCATTTCCCGCAACACCGTTTGAAGCCAATGCACTACCAGCGTTAAATCCGAACCATCCTAACCAAAGCATTGTTGCACCTATTACAGCTAAAGGCAAGTTGTGAGGTATCATTATTTGTGGTCCAAAGTTCTTTCTTCTTCCAAGTACAAGTCCTGCAGCAAGAGATGCCATACCAGCACTGGTATGAATAACTATACCTCCTGCGAAGTCCCATACTCCTAATTGTGCGAGCCATCCTCCACCCCAAATCCAGTGGGCTAATGGGAAGTAAACAAACAAGCTCCAAGCAATTGTGAAGATGAAAAATCCACTGTACTTCATTCTTTCTGCATATGCACCTGATATTAAAAGAGGTGTAATTACAGCGAACATCATTTGGTATGTAGCGAATGTTACTCCTGGAAATGTTGTCATTGCGCCAAAGCCTTCATGAATACCTACTCCTTGATAGAATACATGATTTAGGCCACCTATTATGCCTCCTTGATCGGGTCCAAAGACTAGTGTGAATCCAACAATAAACCAAAGTGTGGAAACTAACGCTAGTCCTGAAAAGCAATGCATAATCGCTGAAAGACCATTTTTGAATCGTATTAAACCTGCTTCAAAGAATCCGAGCCCCGGTGTCATCAACATTACTAGACCAGTTGCAACCATCATCCATGCAGTATCACCAGTATCTAATGCCATTCCTGTTGCATAAATCACTACATAGTATTATAAAAAAGTTTGTTCTTTGTATATAAAAAATTATTACTACTCCTATATTGAATAAAAAATTTAAAAAATTGAAAAATTATTGAAAAATTGATAATTCTTTTTTCAATATGTTTGCTATGTGTTCAATATCAGTTTCTGATACAAATGGGTGTACGGGTAATGATAATACGCATTTACTAGCCCATTCAGTTGAGGGTAATTGTCCTTCAAATGCAAATTTTTTATAATAGGGTGTAAGATGAACCGGGGGATCATAATATACCGCAGTGCCTATCCCACTTTCAAACAATTTCTTTTTTATGTGTTCTCTTAATAAAGAATCTTTTGTACCCAGAAAACCTAAGGTATATAGATACCAATTAAATTTCTTTATATAATCTTCCTCAGGTATTTTTAACATTTTAGATTGTTCAATAAATTTTTCTAATAAATTGGACAACAATTTAGAGTTTCTTCTTCGAATTTCTAATATATTGTGGATTTTTTTCATTTGTATTTTTGCAATAGCTGCACTTATTTCTGGAAGGCGATAATTCAAACCAAAAATACGAGTATCATAACCTTCTACCATTCCGTGATTCCTTATCATTTTTAATGTGTCTGCAATAACATCATCATTTGTTGAAACTGCACCGCCTTCTCCTGAGGTTAAGACTTTGCTAGCGTACAGACTGAAACATCCTAATTTACCAAATGTTCCAGTATGCTTGTCATTATAAGTTGATCCTAATGATTGGCAGGCATCTTCAACAATATCTAATGAAAAACTATTTGATATCTCTGTTAATTCATCCAAATCAGCTGGATGTCCATATAAATGAACAGGAATGAGAGCTTTAGTTTTATCTGTAATTTTTTTTCGTAAATCCTGAGTGTCAATTGTATAATCTTTCTTATTAATATCTACAAAAACTGGTGTGGCACCTGTTGCAATAACAGAATTAGCAGTAGCTACAAAAGTAAAAGATGGTAACAATACTTCATCTCCAGTTTTAATACCTATAGAAAGTAAAGCGGCGTGTAAAGCAGCTGTACCTGAATTGACTGAAATGACATGTTTTACATTTAAGAAGTTTCTAAGAGAGTTTTCAAATTCTTGTACCCTCTTGCCACCTTCCCTTGATGCACGGGTGAGTATATTTTCATCAAGAACTTTTATGACCTCTTGTTTTTCTTCATCGTCAATCCAAGGTCTATTTATTGGGATCATTTTCTAATTTAGCTAATTAGTTAGTTAGTGTAATTAAGTCTTTTTAAAAATATAGGTTTTATTTATATATTGTTTCTTATTTAGTAAAACATATTCAAGTTAGATAAAGTTAAAAATTTTGATCATTGTAACACAATAGCTTTTAATTATTCAATTTTAATATTTTCGCATCTAGTAAAAGACAGATTATTTCTCATACTAGAGTGTAATATATTATAAAAATATAATAACAGGTTATCTTGCCTATTTGTTGTGCAGATGTGGCAGAGTGGTCTTCCTATTGGAACACAATAATGCGTCGGCCTTGAGTAATCTTCAAGGTTATGAGCAAGCCGATTCGCCTTCTGGCGATCAGGAGTTCAAATCTCCTCATCTGCGCTTTCATTTTAAATGAATTGAGAAAATAATAATCATTTTATGAAAATGAAATTTATATGCTTTAAATTGATTAGATGTAAACCTTACTATGGATAAGAGAATTCTGATTATATCGATTATTGTTGCGATGGTAGGAGTCATTACAATCATAATGACACCCTCTGATACTACAATTCCTATACCTCAACCAGAGTCATTACTGAATAAAACTACTTCAAACCAAGGAATAGATATAATTGCAGAAAATCTGAATACCCCATGGGCTATCGATATATCTAAAGATAACAGAATATTTTTTACAGAACGTGATGGAAAAATAAGAACGATCAATAATGCGGGAAAAATCATCGATGAACCAGTTGGGTTCATAAGGACTGAACAAAGAGGAGGATCAGGATTACTAGGAATTGCATTACATCCTAATTTTACAGAAAATCATATAATGTATATTTATCATACTTATCTGAAAAATAATAAGCTTTTCAATAAAGTACTTCTTTTAAAAGAGGAAGATAATAAAATTACTGAATCAAAAATTTTAATTGATGATATTCCTGGAGCTTTATATAATAACGGGGGTAGATTAAAGGTGGGACCGGATAATAAATTATATATTACTACAGGAGATGCTTCCAACCCCGATCTAGCTCAAAATCTTTCTTCGCTAGCGGGAAAGATATTACGCCTTGATTTGAATGGGACAATTCCTGAAGATAATCCATTTAAGGATTCACCAATCTACTCCTATGGACACAGAAATATTCAGGGAGTTGCATGGCATCCTGAAACTAAAGATATGTATGCATCAGAACATGGTCCTTCTGGATTTGACGAAATAAATTTAATATTAGCAGGAGGAAATTATGGTTGGCCAGATGTAAAATGCGAAGGTACTACAAAAACTGAGAAAGCTGTATACTGTTTTAACCCTGCATTAGCCCCAAGTGGTATTATATTCTCAACATCTGATAAATTAGGATATAAAAATGATCTTATAATGACCACATTAAAAGGGACTCATTTAAGACAGATAGATATAGATTCTAACGAACAAAATAACATATTGGTAGGGTATGGAAGACTACGAGATGTGGTAGAAGGAAATGATGGATTTTTATATGTTTTAACAAGCAACAAAGACGGGAGAGGTATTCCAGATAATAAAGATGATAAGATTTTAAAAATCCTCAAATCATAGTAATTTTGTGAATGTAAAAAAAAATGGAAATAATCTAATGCCAAGAAAATTTTATGAATTAGATCTAGATGAACGATTAGATTATCTAAAAAAAGAAACCAATCTTACCAAAAATGATATAGAGTTATTAAAAGATTTACCAAAAAATTTCTCCTTTAATAAAATCAACAATATGATAGAAAATTGTATAGGGATTATACCTATTCCATTAGGAATTGCTACAAATTTTGTAATTAATGGAAGAAAATATTTGATACCACTTTCCATAGAAGAGCCTTCTGTTATTGCAGCAGCAAGTAAGGCGGCGAAAATTGCAAAGATGAGTGGTGGGTTCACCGCGGAATCTGACGATTCGATAATGATAGGACAAATTCAATTGATATCAAGAGATAAAAATTATCAAGATAGATTTAAAAGCAAAAAAGAAAGAGAAAGAGTAACAAAAATAATATTAGATAATAAAAAAGAACTTTTAAAAATTGCAAATTCACGAAGTACATTTGTAATAGCTAAGGATATCAAAGTAAGAGAGGTATATGATGAAAGTATTAACGATATGGGTCATATGATAATAATAGAGTTAATTGTTGATACAAGAGATGCGATGGGCGCTAATGTTATCAATACTATGTGTGAATCTATAGCACCTAAAATTGAAAAGATGTCTAATGGAGAAGTCATATTAAAAATTTTATCGAATTATTCAATATATAGATTAGCAAGATGTAATGCGACTTTTCCTAAAAATATGATAGGGGGAGATAAAGGGGTGGATAAAATTTTACTGGCATATTCTTTTGCATATTCGGACACTTTTAGAGCTGTTACTCATAACAAGGGTTTGATGAATGGGATTGATGCGTTAGCATTAGCAACTGGACAAGATTTTCGTGCATTAGAAGCTTCCATCCATGCATATGCGGCAAGAGATGGAAAATACAGATCATTAACGAAATGGTATAAATCCAAAGAAGGGGATTTGATTGGAGAAATTGAGATACCAATGGCAATAGGAATTGTCGGAGGTATAGTATCAGTACATCCCATAGTTAGAATAGTTTTAAAGATTTTAGATATTAAAAATGTCAAGGAATTGGCATCTATTTTTGCAGCCGTAGGACTAGCACAAAATTTTGCGGCAATTAGGGCATTAGCAGACGAAGGGATCCAGAAAGGTCATATGAAATTACATGCGAGAAATATAGCCACAACAGCTGGAGCAAAAGAAAACCAAGTAGACGTTATTGCAGAGATAATGTTAAAAGAGAAAAATATCAGTGTAAACAAAGCTAAAGAAGTAATAAAATTTTTGAAATCAAAGCAATGAGAACTTGTATATCAACAATTAGATATATATCGGATAAATAGGTCTTCCTTGTTATATTTATGTCTAGTGTAGTTAAATTTGCGGTACCAAAAGGAACCATAGAAGAAGCCACTTTTAGGTTATTGGAGGAAGCTTGGCAAAGAGTAAGCGGTAGGGCTAGAACTTATAGAATAAAGCTAAGTGATCCTGAAATAGAAGTAAAATTACTTAGACCCCAGGAAATTCCAACCTACGTACAAGAGGGACTATATGATATAGGTATTACAGGAAGAGATTGGATAAGAGAAGCGAGGGCTGATGTAAAAATATTATTAGATTTAGAATATGGTAAAGTTAAACAGATAATTGCTATTCCCGAAAATTTTCAGTTTAATAATCTAGACGATATGATTACTGCATATGCAAAAGCTAAAAAACCAATAAGAATATCTTCAGAATATCTTACTACAATATCAGCACATATTAAATCTAAATCGGCATATAAAAAATATTATGGTGATAACGATCCTATGATAATCACTCCATGGTTAAGAATCGGAGAAAATAAAAATGTGGAAATTTTTCTTTCATTTGGAGCAACTGAAGCTAAACCTCCAGAAGATGTTGATGCAATATGTGATATTACTGAGACTGGAACAACTTTGGCACAAAACAACCTCAAGATAATAGATAAGGTCATGGAATCTAGTTCTGTTCTCATAGCTAACAAGAATTCTATTAGAGACGATAAAAAAAGAGAAAAGATCACAGATATAGTTGCTTTATTGAGAGGAGTAGTTGAAGCAAGGAAGAAACTTCATATTTTTGTAAATGTTAAAAAAGAGAACCTAGATGAATTACTGAGTAAACTTCCTGCGCTAAAAAGACCTACGATCAGTACGTTGAGCGAAGAGGGTTGGTATGGAGTTAATACAATAATAGATAAAGATGAGTTCATAAAAATATTACCTATTATGAGAAAAATTGCTCAAGGATTGGTAGTAACCCAACCAAGACAGATACTACCTCTAGAAGAAATAAAAATAGAAAAAGAAGACATATAATTGATCAAGAAAATAAATATCAAAAATACTAAAGAAGACGTAAAGAATTTAAGAGAAGATACATTTAGTATTTTATCCTCCGATATTATTAAAAAAACTACAGATATAATAGAAAATGTACGAATAAATGGAGATGAAGCTCTTAAAAGATATACTTATGAATATGACAATGTTACCCTTGATTCGTTAATAGTAAAACAGAATGAAATTAATAATGCTTATAATTTTGTTACTGAAATACAAATCAAAACTATCTATGAGATAAAACAGAAACTAATTGAAAATGATACTATTCTTTTAGACCATATGAAAAAAATATCTTCATTGTATTCGAATAATAGAAAGATAAAAAGATTTGTTCAATCTATTTCTAGTGTTGGTTGTTATGTTCCAGGTGGTTTAGCAAGATATCCAAGTACAATGATTATGTGTGCTGTCCCAGCAAAGTTAGTTGGTGTAAAACGAATTGTTGCCATTTCTCCAGTACAAAAGAATGGAAATATCGATCCTTTAACGTTGGTCGCGGCAGACATATGTGGAGTGAATGAGTTTTATAAGGTAGGAGGAGCCCAAGGTATTGCAGCATTGGCTTTTGGAACTCAAAGTATTAAGGGTGTAGATAAAATAGTGGGTCCAGGAGGAATTTTTGTTACAACAGCCAAGTTATTGGTTTCAAATAGAGTATCAATAGATATGATGGCTGGTCCAACAGAATTAGTTATTTATGCTGACTCTCAAGCTAATCCAAGATATATTGCGTTAGATTTAGTTTCACAAGCTGAACATAGTAAAGATACTATATGTGGATTGGTTACTACCTCTATTAGGTTAGCTGATCTAGTAGAACGAGAAATTAAAAAAATTCTTAAGGAAAACATCGTTCGTAAGGAGATTATTGCAGAAAGTTTAGATAAAAATGGATTTATAGCTATATCTGTAAATGAGGATTTGGCTATAGAATTTATTAATGAATTTTCTCCAGAACATTTGCAAATTATGGGTATAAATGAGATGAATATAGCTAAAAAGATTACCTCAGCAGGATTAATATTAGTTGGCGAAAATACACCATCATCTGTAAGTGACTATTGCCTTGGATCTAATCATGTCCTTCCTACCATGGGTTTTGGAAAATCACGTGCGTCACTATCAGTATTGGATTTCATAAGGTTCTCTAATATTGTAAAGACTACAAAGAAAGATCTGAAAAAAATTGATCCCTTTATCAATATTATTACGGAAAAAGAGGGGTTAATTAATCATTATAAAGCACTAAAAGAAAGAACAAGAGACGATCAAAAATTATTAAATAAAAAAAAGAGATGATAAATTATTTTGCAAAATTGGCTTGAAAAAAGATTTAATGAATTAGCCAAAATTGAAGGATATATTAAACCTGAAAAAAGTGAAGGGATTAAACTAGATTCTAATGAAAATCTTGTTATAAGAAGGGATTTCATTCGGGATATTTCGTTAAAAGTATTAAAAGAAGTTGATTTAAGGCAATATCCCCTAGAACAATTTGAAGAATTCTATACACAATTATCAAAATATACAAAAATAAAAAAGAGTTATTTATCGTTAGGGAATGGTTCTGATCAGATAATAGATCTTATATTGTCTATTTTTGGTAAACATAATAGAGTTACTACTTTTACACCAACCTTCTCATATTTTATTGACAGATGTAAGCTTTATTCTATCAGTGTAGATCAAGTATCTCTTAATAAAAATGATAATTTGCTAGATAAATCAAAATTCATCAAAAGTGCAAAAAAATCACAAATAGTATATATGTGTTCACCAAACAATCCTACAGGAAATCAGATAGAAAAGTGTAAAATAATAGAAATAATTAATGAACTAAATGACAAGTTGATAATAATAGATGAAGCATACGTAGAATTTGCAAATTATTCTATTTCGCGTGAGATTATACAAAATAATAATGTTATTGTTTTAAGAACACTATCTAAAGCATTTGGTTTGGCAGGTGCAAGATTAGGATATTGTATTTCTAACGAAAACTTTTCAGATTTATTTAGAAAAGTAATACAGTCCCCTTATCCCATCAATACATTATCGCTGTCTATTGGAAGTGCAATTTTAAAAAATGCTGATTATATTAACGACATTGTAAAAAGAATCAAGGAAGAGAGAGAAAGGATATATGTATTTTTGAAAGAAAGAGAAAATGAAATACGAGTATTTAAAACTGATGCAAATTTTATATTCATACAAATAAAGGATCTAGAAAGATTTCATCACTTAATAGAATTATTAAAAAAAGAGAAAATCATTATAAAAGTATTCAGTAAAATTGAAGGGAGAAATGGTGGACATATTAGAGTAACGATTGGAACTAAAGAAATGAATAATAAATTCTTAAAGGTATTGACAAAAATAATATGAAGTATAAACAAATAACAAAAGAAGATATAATATCTGAAGATCTAAAAAATAAAGATATTTGTCTAGCAGGTATTGTTTTGGATATTGATGGAGTATTAATAGATGTTAGAAAATCTTATAATGAAGCAATTAGAAGGACTGTTCACTTTATAACATCTAAACTGAAAAAATCTTATTTTAGAAATACTATCACTGATGAAATCATATTGAGTTTTAGACAGTCAGGAGGATTTAATAATGATATGGATACTAGCTATGCAATTTCTCTCACTTTATTATCTATTCCTAAATTAGATGATTTAGATCTTAAAAAATTTCTTTTAAAAACAGCTGAAAATTCCAATGAGATAGGTATAAGATCTGTAGAAAAGTTCTTGAAATATTATACTAGTTGTAATAATAGTGATAGGTTGTCTAATAAAAATAATGATAATGTAGACAAAATGAAAAAATATTTGAATTATCCTGGACCAGTAGGAAAGAGCATAATCTCTACTATTTTTGATGAATTTTTTTATGGACAAAAATTATTTAAATCTAGATATGGATTTGAAACTAATTATTATCATGGTAAACCATTAATAGAAAATGAAAAAACAATAATTTCCAACAAAACTATAAAATATTTATCAAAAAAATTTGATGGTAGGATTAATATGGTTTCAGGAAGAAGTAAAATTGCTGCAGAGTATTCTTTGGACGAAAAATTTAATTTATTAAATGGCCATAAAAGTATATTTCTTGAGGATGAAGCAAGAAAATATGGAAAACCTAATCCTTATGGTTTGATTAAAGTAATAGATAGTATGTCTACAACTAAAGATGTGTTATATTGTGGAGATTCATTTGAGGATTTAATAATGGCTAGGAGAGCAGAAAAAGAGATAAATCTCAAGAAAAAAAATAATAGAAAGATAAATATTCTTTTTTGCGGTGTCTACGGTCTTAGTGCTAATCATCGGGAATTAATTAAAAAGTTTAAGAATAACAATGCAGATTTTATAATCGAAAATATTAACAATTTACCAAATATATTAAATAAAGTAGGAGAAAAATAAGGTTAGTTGAGTTCTAAGTCTTCAAAACGTACAAAATATCAGGGTAGGTCTATGAAAAAAGAAAGGAATACCCAAGAAACAAGTGTAAAAGTTGAAGTAAATATAGACGGAACAGGAACGGTTTTCAGTAGAACTGGATATCCATTTATCGATCATCTTATTTCGACTCTTGGTAAACATAGTATGATAAATATTAATCTTGAAGCAACATCAAATGACTCAATATCTCATCATTTGATAGAAGATGTAGCAATAACACTTTCCCAAGCACTAAATAATGCTTTGTCAGATAGGCAAAAAATTAGAAGATTTGGATATGCAGTAGTACCCATGGATGAATCGTTAGCTTTATCGTCAATCGATTTGGCAAAACGGCAATTTTTTAAACTTAGTTTGAATCTTCAAACTAGACAAGTAGAAGGAATACCTAAAGAAGATTTAGAACATTTTATGGGAAGTTTATTACAAAATCTTAATGCATGTACTCATATTTGTATCCAATACGGTGATAATGATCATCATAAGATAGAAGCAGCAATGAAGGCTTTTGCAATATCATTAAGGACTGCGGCTTCTATTGACGAGAAACAGCGAGGTATTCCAAGTACCAAAGGAGTAATATGAATAATGACGACAATAGCAATTTTTGATTACGGTGCGGGAAATTTATATAGTCTAAAATGCTCGTTGGAGAGAAATGGGGCTAAAGTCTCGATAGTTAAAACATTGGAAAATACTAAAAAATTTGATGGATTAATTCTGCCAGGGGTTGGAAATTTTGATCCTGCTATAAGATCCATTGAACCTTTTAAAAAAAAATTTTCTGGTTTGATAGAAAATAAAACACCCGTATTAGGAATTTGTTTGGGTATGGAAATGTTATTTAACAATAGCGAAGAAGGAGAATTAGAGGGATTAAAAATATTAGATGGAGTAGTATCCATGCTACCAAAAAAGAAAGTCAAAATTCCACACATGGGTTGGAATAACCTTGAGATAATACATAAAGATAGCAAAATATTGAAAGGAATACGAAACGAATCTTGGGTATATTTTGTTCATTCATATCATATTATCCCAGTTAATAGAGAAATAGTAATTGCAAAATCTAAATATGGAAAAGATATCCCTGTTGTTATTGAAAAAGACAACATATTTGGAACTCAATTTCATCCAGAAAAATCAGGAACAGATGGTGAAAGAATTATTAAAAATTTTTTGAATGTGTGTGATTATCAAAAATGAAAATAATCCCTGCTATTGATTTACTTCAAGGTAAAGTTGTTCGATTGACTAAGGGAGATCCAAAAAACAAGATTATTTATAGTGATAATCCAATTGAAATTGCAAAAGAATTTGAAAAGCAAGATGTTGATAGAATTCATTTAGTGGATCTTGATGCCACACTAAGAACAGGATGGAATGATAATAAAAATAACAAAGAAATTGTATTAAAAATTATAGAATCCATCAATGTACCTGTACAGGTGGCTGGAGGAATAAGGTCATTTGAAGCGATAAATGAGATGTTAGCTGGGAATGTAGAAAAAATTGTTATTGGAACTTTAGCTTATAAACAGCCAAATGTTTTCCAACAAATTCCAAAAGAAAAGTTGGAAAAAATAATCATTTCAATTGACCAGTATAATGGGATAGTCATGATTGATGGCTGGAGACAACCGTCTGGATTTAAAGTGAATGAAGCAATGAAACTTTTTATGGCGAAGGGAATTAGAGAATTTTTGTTAACTACAGTAGAAAGGGATGGCACTTTAAATGGACCAGATATAAATATGCTCTCCTATGCTTCAAACATATTTGGTTCAAAAATAATCGCTAGTGGAGGAATTTCTAGTCTAGAAGATATTATACGTGTAAAAAATATTGGATGTTCTGCAGTGATACTTGGAAAGTCTATTTATGACGGAAAAATAGATCTAAAACAAGCTAGAGTAATTGCATAAAAAATGACATTATCAAAGCGAATAATTCCTTGTTTAGATGTGGACAATGGAAGAGTAGTTAAGGGAATAAATTTTAAAGGAGTAAAAGATGCGGGTGATCCAGTAGAATTTGCCAAAAAATATACAAAACAAGGAGCAGATGAACTTGTTTTTTTGGATATTACTGCGTCACAACAGAGACGCGAGATTATAAAGAATGTAGTAAAAAATGTTGCTAAAGTAATAAATATTCCCTTTACAGTAGGTGGAGGAATAAAAAGATTAGAAGATGCAAGAGATATATTGTTGAATGGGGCAGATAAGGTATCAATTAATACTTCAGCAGTAAAAAATCCAGAACTAATAACAGAGTTAATGTCCATATTTGGAAGACAATGTATAGTAGTTGCAATAGATGTCAAAAAAAATTATAACGATTTTGATGCTAAAAATAGGAATATTATAAAAGAATATGTGGGGAATAGTGTAAACAAGTTCTGGTTTGAAGTAAGAATTTTTGGAGGAAAAGAAGGTACTGGTATAGATGCTATAGAATGGGCAAAAAAAGTGGAACAATTAGGTGCAGGGGAAATACTTTTAACAAGTATCGATGCGGACGGAACGGAAGAAGGTTATGATTTAAAATTAAATGATATTATTTGTAGAGCAGTAAGTATTCCAGTAATAGCTTCAGGCGGATGTGGGAAAGATATCCATATGTTAGAAGTTTTTAAAAAGACGAGTGTAGATGCGGCATTAGCTGCATCAATTTTTCACTATGAAAAATATACTATAGATAAAGTAAAGAAGTATTTAAGAAAAAATAAGATTCATGTCAGAATCTAGAGTTATATCAATGTTAAATTAATCGAAATAGTAAAATGTTATTTTATTTATTTAGACCCTGCAAATGACCTTCTTGATCTAGTTTTTCTGCGTGAGCAGCAATATACCTCCAAACTATATCAGCCTTTTCGGATTGGAAATCCCAAGGAGCGAGTAATACCAAATCATTTTCTCTTATCCACATTCTTCTTTTAATTTTTCCACGAATACGACATGTACGGACTTTTCCATCAGTACATTTTACAATAACGTTATCTCCTCCTACTAGTTTGATAACCCTTCCAAACATTTCTCCTTCCTGAGGCATAACGAGCTGTTTTAACTCAGCCTCATTCAAAACTTTTCTCTTGCCTAAATCTAATCCTTCCTTAATTTATTTAAACTAAAGTAATTTAAAAATGTTTGGCAATACCAAATAGGAATATAACTGATTATACTAGTTAAAATTTCGAATATAACAATTTTATATCACAACTTCATGGTTACTTATATATTCTATTGGATATCATTTAAATGAATAATATATATTTACCTTAATATTTCTTAAAGATATTTAAAATATACTTGTTATATCTACTTTGTTAAAAAATCTTCAAGATAATAAAATCAATTTCTAAAAAAATTGTAGAAAATATAATTTTGATAAAAATAATGGCTATTGAAAATCGCAATTATATACATATAATCACATTGTAATTTATAATATTCACATATTTTGTAAAAGCACTCATAAACATTTTCTTAAATTAAAACAAATAGATTAACTAGTTAAGTATGGTTAGACATTAAACTTTAAAATAAATCTTAACCTATGATATAAGATACTTTTATAGACTTTTTTAAAGGTATTTTGATTTATAATATTAGGAATTGATATAATGAGAAGAATAAACATGAATTCTAGCGACTACTAATTGAAATTTTGATTAATGAGTTAGGATTAGATCGTAACCTATTTTAAATTTATTCTATTAATCGTAGATCTATTTATAGATATGAAAACAAACATGTGTATGGGGTTAAAAAAAACCAAAAGTTTTGTAGATAATTTCATAGTAGTTATTATTTTACTGTCTTTTTCCATAGTATTTACTTTTAGCATTCAAGAATCAGCAGAAGCTGTAAATAACAATACTGATATATTAGTATTATATGCAGGCTCATTAGTAAAAATATTTGAAAATGATTTAAAGCCAATATTTGAGAACTTAACAAATTATAATCTCAAAGGAGAAGGAAAGGGTTCTCTACAAATTTCGAATTTGATTGCAGATGGATTTAGAAGACCAGATGTATTTATTAGTGCAGATACACTTCCCATCAAAAATTTAATGAATAACAATCCACCATTAACAGACTGGTTCATAAGATTTGCCTCTGCTGAATTTGTAATCGCATATAACGAACAAAGCTTATTTGCTCCAGATTTTCTAAAAGTTAAAGAAGGAAAGACTCAGTGGTATAACATTCTCGATAAAGATGGTTTCAAATTTGGGAGATCAGATCCAAACTTAGATCCCAAAGGATATTATACTATTATTATTGCGGAATTATCTAATATCTATTATAATGATTCCACGATTAAGGAAAGAATTTTAGGTGATGATAACAATAGGAAACAGATCTTTCCTGAAGAAGTTTTAAGTTCAGTCTTGGAGATAGGACAAGTTGATGCCATTGCTGCTTATAAACATGAGGCATTAGCAAAAAAATTGCCTTATATTACATTACCAAATAAAATTAACCTAGGTGATCCAAATATTACTAATTATTACAATAAAATAAATTACAAGTTGAAATCTGGTCAAACTATTTATGGGAATCCGATTTATTTTTCAGTTACAATTCCACACACAGTAAAAAATTTAGAAGGAGCAAATGATTTTATAAAATTTCTTTTCTCATCTAAAGGTAAAGACATATTGAAACAAGTAGGATTAAATCCCATAATACCATTCTTGCAAAGAGATGGATAAAAGCATGGGTAAAATTTATTTATATTGTAGGAATAAAAATAGGGTTAGATATCATCAAAAACCAATAGAATGAACGGCTTAAGAACCAATAACCTTAATCTAAGTGGAATAAAAATTTCAGGATTTAATTTTCTTCTAACTCTTATAGTCGCAATTCTTGTATTATACATAACATATCCTATTTTTGGGTTAATCTATCTAATCGAACCTTCAAATCTACTAAACTCCTTAATGAGAATGGAATTATTTGATTCCTTATTACTGAGTTTAACTACGTCAACTATTTCAACGATATTCATAACTATTTTTGGAATCCCTTTAGCCTATGTTTTGGCGAGGTTTAAATCTAGGATAAAATTGCTATTACAAATAATTGTAATATTTCCTCTGGTTCTTCCACCGTTGGTTAGTGGAACATTACTTTTGGGAGTTTTTGGACCATACTCAGATTTAGGAAGACTGGTCCCTATAGAGTTTACACAATCAATTGTAGGAATAATTATAGCACAAACCTACGTTGCTTCACCATTTTTAATCCTTCCGTCTCAGGCAGCCTTCGAAGCTATCCCTGAAAAATACGAAATCATAGCAAGAACATTAGGAAAGAAAAGATGGTACATATTTGTTAAGGTTTTCATCCCATTAGCTAAAACAGGAATAATCATAGGTATTTTGATGTCATGGATCAGATCTATTGGTGAATTGGGTGCTACAATGATGATGTCGTATAATCCTCACACCATTTCAATTCAGATTTTTGAGGATAGCGCTATTGGCGGAATAAGAAATTCAGTAGCAGGAATTGTGTTAGTTATCTTAATCGCGGTAGCTGCCTTAACAATGTTTATACTGATAAGAAAACAGTCTCTTAGATTTGGATGGTAATTGTAGAATGGTTTTAAAGATTAAGAACATTACAAAAAAATTTGAAAAGTTTGTGTTAGGACCATTAAATATTCTAATAGATAACAATATAACAGTTGTAATAGGATCCACAGGAAGTGGGAAAACCACTCTTATAAATTTGATTGCTGGAATTTTAAAACCTGATACTGGTCAGATAATACTAGATAATATTGACATAACAAATCAACCTATAGAGGATAGAAAAATAGGTTATGTTTTTCAAGATCCTTTATTATTTCCACATTTAAATGTGTATAACAATATCCTTTTTGGACTTGGAAAAAAGGAACGAAAATTAAAAGAAAGAATTACTGATATAGAGAAAATAATAAAAGAACTTGGAATTGGTCATTTATTATATAGAAATATCAATAGTCTTAGTGGAGGAGAAAGACAAAAGGTTTCATTAGCTAGAATGCTTGTATTAAATCCGAAGATAATACTATTAGATGAACCTCTTTCTCATATTGACCCAATAGGAAGGAATAAACTAAGGAGAGAGTTAAGAAGTATTCTGAAAAAACAAATGGTTCCAACACTTTATGTAACCCATTTTGAAGAAGATATTTATGCGTTAGCGGATTCAATTGTTGTATTAGAGAATGGAAAAATAGAGGAAAATGGAACTTTTGAAGAGATATTAATTAATAATTATAATAAATCAATTTCTACATCTCAGTTTCGTGAGAAAATTTTATCCATAGGTAATTATCTAATAGGAGAAGTAATTAATTGCGAAAACGATCTAACAAAGTTCAAAGTAGGAGGTACTATTCTTTATGCAATTGGAAATTTTTCGAGTAAATCTCAAATTGGTGTAATAGTTAAACGAGAGGATATATTACTTTCGAGAGAAAAGATAATTACGAGTGCCCGTAACATGATTTTAGTTAAAGTAGTAGATATTATATATACCCTAAATACGGTAGACGTATTTTTGAAATCAAATGACCTGAGTTTAGTATCAAGAATTACTAGACATGCAGTAGATGATCTTGGTATCGTAATCGGAGAACATATTTATGCAATTTTCAAAGCATCTGCGCCTTATCTTATTCGTGAAGAAAATAGTCTCTGTTGATTTAAATTTATTCTAGACTTTGAATATTTTTAGTATATTTTTTTAAGAAAAATCCATTTGAATTTTTTATTTAAAGTATACAAAATAATAAAATTAAAAAAAGAAGTATTTTAATTGTTCTCTTGTACTAAGACATCATCTATTTCATCTGATGAAGTATCGTTTATCGGGACATTTATTTGACCTAATTGATCTCTCACTTGAGTTTCAATTTCTTGAAGATTTTGAGATACTAATTCATCATCACCGTCGGATAGTGCAGCGTTGGCTTTATCAACGGAGTTAAGTATCTTTGTAAGAGAATCTATTGGAAATTCTACACTATTATCTTCCTGAGCATATACTTGAGATCCTTGATAGAATGAAAAACCTGCAGTGCTAAGCATCGAAACAGCAAGAAATACAGATATTGCTTTGTTTAGATTAATTCTGGAAGGTATGTTCATTTGAATATTATAGTTTAGGTTTTAAATATTTAAAAGTATTGTCCTAAAAAGTATTATAGAAGAAACAGATGATATACTTCCCTAAGAATTTAAACACTATGTTTATGTATCTTCCTGTCATTTTATGGAATAAATATAAAACGTGGAATTTTTTAGAGTAAAATATAACGTATTCGACTTTGTAGGAATAGCAATAAATGATTCAATGATTTGCTTAATAGGTTAATAGGATAATAATAAGCACAATGGAGTTCTAAATCTGCATTTATAATAGATGAAACGATATTTTTGAAACAATCATTTTGGTTGGTGGGTGATGATTTATGTTGAATCAATTGTCAAAAATACTGGAATAGCCTCTCGAAAGATAAAGAAAGAAAGATAATCAAGAAATCATTGATCTAAATGCCATTGATTCAATAGTTATTGAGGATGTTAGATTAATGCTTTGAAAAAATTAATTTTTTAGATTCACTGAAAAGAAATGGAATAATATGATTTATCTAAATTGTTGATAATTGAGTAGTCATTTGATTTGCTTTGTTTTTCAATTTGTATATAAATAAATAAGTGTATGAATTTGAATTTCTGGAGACAAAATTGGTTTGTAGGCATCTATTGTATCTATTGTAATTAGAAAGTAATTTTGTTATAACGGTTTGGTGATGGGATTAAGGGGGATAAAATATGTCGGAATATCAACTAACACGCAATGATTTTTAACTTGAAACGTGAATTGTATTAGAACATATCATCTAAGACTAAAGTAAAAGAAAATAACAAAATAAATTAGTGAAAATTGATTTTTGATTATCATAAAGTATATAAAATTATCAATTATAACGCTTTAAATCAGATTAAAGAACATGTCAGAATGTTTTTATCCAATTATGATATATTAGGAGCAAATGGATCAAAATGTCAATAATCAATCGCATTTGGAAAAATACAATGGTAAAATTATTGTATACGGATTATATTTTTTAATTGTAGGATTCTTATTAAATTTCACCATCAATATCAATCCTATTTATCCTCAAGAGGAGAATATCACAATAAATGTTACAAAATTAACTGATAGTATATACATGTTGGAGGGTTCAGGAGGAAATATTGTTGTTTCTGTTGGAGAAGACGGAGTTTTTATGGTAGATGATCAATTTGCACCTCTTACTGAGAAAATTAGAGAGGCGATTTCTGAAATTACGGATCAACCTATAAAATATGTAATCAATACACATTGGCATCCTGACCACACAGGAGGAAATGAAAATCTGGGAGAACTAGGAGCAATAATAGTTTCTCACGAGAATGTTAGAGAAAGGCTTAGTACTGAACAATTTTCTGAATTCTTTCAACGCTCTTCACCTCCTTTGTCAGAAAAAGGATTACCAATTGTAGCATTCTCCGATAATATGACAATCTACCAGAATGATGATGAGATAAAGATAATCCATGTAGATAAGGGTCATACAGATGGCGATTCTATTGTCTATTTTAAAAATAATAATGTAATTCATGTTGGAGATGACTTTAGAGACATATCCTATCCATTTATTGATTTATCAAGTGGTGGTAGTATTGACGGATTAATATCCGCGTTAGAAACGACAGCATCAATAATAAATGATGATACAAAAGTTGTTTCTGGTCATTCTGAAATTTCGAATAAGACGAAGGTAGTTGAATTTACCAATATGTTGAAAGATGTGCGAGATGCCATCAGTGAAATGATAGAGGAAGGAAACTCTTTAGAAGAAATAATTGCTTCTAATCCAACATCACAGTATGATGAAATATATTATGATCATATTATGTTAAGTCCAGATGACTTTGTAACACATGTATATCAAAGTCTTACAAAAAAATAATGGCTCCAACACCGATCAAAATAGGTCAACTTTCATTGAATAAATATTACAATTAATTGATGATTGTTATTTGTATAACAAAAGAGATTAGGTGAATATCTACGCGTAGAATTGGATAGAACTATTTGTATTCATGTACAATAACACTAAAGTAATAAAAAATTATTTCGTTAAAACAAAGGAGATTAGAATGTAATGTGAACTTTACTAATATTTTTTATAGTCTATTCTTTTAATATTTTATACTATGGCAAATAACGAAAATATTATAAACCGAGTTGTAGATGTTTCCTTATATCCAATTTGAGCCATTATCATTTAGTTTGTTTACTCATTGTTACTCTCCTTTCTTCGATATTACTAAATAATGATAATATTGGAAAAAGCAATAACATTAAAAATAGAAGTGAATTAGAACCTATATTTTTTCAAAAGTCTTTTGCGATTGAAGAGGATTCTGAAGATGAAGAAAAGGATTCTGACACTAATGACAATAACAAGAAAAAAGATAACTTTGTAGCTGTAGGAGATTGGGACTGCAATGATGATGCAGAAGAGACAGTCGAAAATATTATTGATCAAGATCCAGAAGTAATATTAGCTCTTGGGGATCTGTCTTATAATGGAAAAGCTAAATGCTGGTTAGAATTGATAGAACCTATCGCAGATAAAACTAATATAGTCTTTGGAAATCATGAAGACGATTTAATAGATGATTATAAGGATTATTTTGGTTTAGAAGAACAATATTACTCTTTTAATTATAAAAATATACACTTTTTAGCATTATCTACAGAAGCAGATTATGATGACGACTCTGAACAATACGAATTTGCTATCAGAGATCTTGAAAAATATTCTAAAGATCCATTTATTGATTGGATTGTTGTATTCTATCATTATCATATATATGGATCTGGATCTCTTGAAGAGGATACTGATTTTCGAGAGACTTATCATCCTGTTTTTGATAAATATAACGTAGACCTGGCTCTACAGGGTCATTCTCATGTCTATGAAAGAACATATCCTATTACTTTCAACAATGATGATGATGAACCAATAGTACAAGATGAAAATCCGAATATATATAAAAATTCAAATGGAGTAGTTTTTATAACTGTTGGAACAGGCGGAGCTGAGGAAATGGTATTGTCTTCATTAGAAGATTTTTCAGCTGAAGGAATTGATGGGGATTTTGGAATATTAAATATCGTATTAGAAAGTGATCGAAAGACGCTAACAGGTACTTTTATTGAGAATGGAAAGAAAAAAGAAGTAAAGGACGAATTTAAAATAATAAAGGACAAAACTTGATCTAAATAGCCAACCGATAAAATATTCGTGAAGTCATGAGCATGCAACGATGAAATGATTTTAAAATGTCCATAATTCAGATTTAAAGTCTTTGTACCATTCAATCAACATTTTGATTCCATTTTCAAACGATATCGTAGGTTTAAAATTCAATAATTCTTTTGCTCGAGTTATATCAGCAAATAATCGTTGAACTTCAACAGGGCGTGATTCCACGTGTTTTGGTTTCAGTATCTGGTTATTGTTTATTCCAGATTTATCTATAATTACTTGTGCTATTTTATTTATAGATATCTCGCTTCCCGATCCGAAATTTATTCCATCTTTGCCTGGATTACCTTTGGTTTTTAGAATCAAATCATATGCATTTATTACATCGCTTATGTACGTATAGTCTCTTGTCTGTTCTCCATTCCCATAGATTAATGGTGGTTTATTCTGTAACACTCTGTTGATAAAAATCGCAATCACCCCACCGTAACCAGTATCTTTTTGTCTAGGTCCGTAAAAATTAAAACATCTAATTATATCTACACCGAGATCATATGTCTCATTATATGTATAACATAATCTATCTGCTGCAATTTTGCTAACTCCGTATGGATGTTGTGCACCAAGGAAATGTTTTTCATCCATAGGTACATATTGTGCTGAACCGTAAATTTCACTTGTTGATGCAAACAGGATTTTATTAATATCATTAGTTCTACAATATTCTAATATCTTTAATGTCCCATTTACATTTATTTGAAAAGTTTCTTCAGGATTAACTATTGATCGGTCCACATGAATTTGAGCAGCTAAATGAATAACTGCATCTAGGTCGTTTGGAATTTTAGTATATATATCATTATTCCTGATGTCATCATAAATAAATTTAAAATTCTTTTTATGCAAAAGAGTTCTAATATTATTTAAATTTCCATTACTAAGGTTGTCAATCCCATATACTGTGTGTTCTTCCCCTACATATTTTTCTGATAAATGGCTTCCCAAAAACCCTGCTGCTCCTGTAATAAGAATTTTCATAGTTATGAAAGGATATAGAAGAGCTGATTAAAGTATTTCTCTTTGTATAGAAATTCAATATACTTAATAAGAAATTATTATAATTATCTATAAAATTTATTATCATCTATACGACTTCGTCTATAGCGTGTGGATTACAAGCGAATATATTTTCTTCAGCTAATTTTTTTTTGCCTTTTCTCATCTTTTAATAGGTTAACAAGGTTTTTGTTAGTTCAAAGGTATTTAACCATCCCTATTCCAACATGATTTTTCCTATTACATTAATGCACTCAGGAAGGATGGATATAACCTCGCTATATTTAACTCCGATACTTCCAAAGATCTCATAATTCTATTCATTTTTTAAGTCTATATTTTTAACATAGTTTGTCTAGGAATATTAGTCTTTAAATACGACTACAAATTGTTTATAAGAATTTTTATAAATTTTTATTTGATGATATTGAATGTATTCATTTAACTTTATGATACCATTAATTAAAAATTATTATCAATTTCTAATTTATACATATAATTATAGTTAAATTGAGAAAGGATATTAAATTATATTATCATTTAATAAAATATCCTGTTATTTCTGATAGTTTAATAATCGCCTAATGGCATCTATACTACATACTTTCTGCAGCTTATTTTACAATCCATTTTAAATTTAATAGGCTGTTTATTATTTGTTTTCTCATACTATTTTTTTGTCTATAAAGTTTCGACAATATATCTACTATTTGTGTTGGATTATGTTGAAGAGGAAAAGTATCCAATATTTTTAGTTGTGGAGTTATTACTTTTAAGCCACAGGCTAAGGATTGTAAAGCGGTTGTACTAAGATCTTCTAAAAGAAAATCTTTTATAAATCTAATATCTACATACATCTCATACTGATTCAATAATTCTGGCATTTTGTTATATGTAATTGGATTAGAAATTCTATCATGTATTTCTGCTGAAAAATTAAAATTATTAGTAATTGTTTCTAATGTTTTTTCTATATTAGACGCTTCAGTTTTGAATAGGAATGCTTTTCTTTTATTACTATTTTGATGGTTATAAAAATGACTTAAATCAATTGGAATTGGAATGTATCTTGCATTTTTTACATAAATTGATAAATCTTTTTGAGATATTAGTACATTATCAGAAAGTATTTGTGCAAGTCTATGTCTTGCAATACGGTTTATTGATTTTTTCTTTTTTTTATTTTTAATAACTTTCAATATCAGTAATAAAAGATTTTCATTATATTCTTTTTTTCTCTGATCAAAATTATCTATTCCTCTAATATCTGTCCCATGATAATGTAATATTATCTGCTTAGAGGTTCCATATTTCTTTCTCAAATGAAAAATCATTCCAAATAAACTATGGACATGGATAACATCGTAATGCTTTGCCTCCTGCAAAGATTTTTCTATAAATTCATCTTGTCTAACTAATTGTACATAATTATGATAATATTCATATATTCCATATTTGTCATCACTAACCTTAATTACTTTGGCATCATTTCCTACCTTATTTTGATACTTGGCTAGTACACATGATACGCCTGCTTGATCATTTAAATGCAAAATTTTCATATTTATCTAAATGAATATTTATAGTAGGGATTTTATAATGCTTTTTTGCTGCTGTAATCTTCATTAATCTTTTTTTCATCAGATTTTTCTCCTGTTTTGTAATTCACCTTCCAAATATTCAAACAGAAAAAACCACTGTTCCACCTACCATATTATTTTGAGGATATCTTCTTGTTCCCCACTTCAATGGTTTTTTCTATGTCAATATGCTATCATCATAGAGAGAAAAATATATCATAATAATTGGTACAAAGGCCAATTTGCTACTAAATATCAAAAGAATAGGAGCTTGATTTACAGAGCATATTGAATAGTAATATAGTTCGCAAAGTCATCGTAAAACCAACAAATATAATGTCCCTGTAGAAAAATATACTCCCTGGACTTTATCCATCTCTTATTTAAGTAATCTTTCTATTCATTTATAGATAAAGACGATTAAATAGAATTTAATTATTATTTTCTTTTTATTCTTTACTTTTTTTTATTGTTAATGTCAATCCTTCATCGATATCTATTTTAGGCTTCCAATCAAACTCTTTAGATATTTTGGTTATATCAGCAACCATTTCGTTTATATCGTGTTTTCGCATTGACTCATCATAGCAGATCCGTATTTTTTTATTTAATAATTTTGCAATCTTTCTAGATATTTCTGTAATAGTATAGCTTGTGCCAGATCCAACATTATAGATGTTATTTCCAGAGGGGAACTTATTTAGTATATTATCTAATAATTCAATCAAGTCACTAATGTACAGGAAATCTCTACTAGTTTTTTCATTACTAAGTTTTATTATTTTATTCCTATCAATTTGATCTAAAATAGATCTGATTAATGTATTTTTTTTTCTATTATATCCATATAAATAAAATGGTCTCAAAATAACAATATTGATCCCAAATATTTTAGAATACTCTTCGCATAAACTTTCAGCAATTATTTTACTTTTATTATAGGGAGAATGAGGATTAATAGGATGATTTTCGTCTATAGGAAGATAGTGTGGTTCTCCATATACATATGTACTTAAAAAAATAAAATTGGAAATACTTTTTCTTTTAGCAAATTCGAGTATATTTAAAGTGCCTACAATATTTTTATAAAAGGTTTCATAAGGGTTGATTAGTGAATCATTTATTGAGGTTTTTGCAGCTAGGTGAATTATCGCATCTATTTTGTCGTGAAAATTCTCAAAATATTCCATTTTTGTAATGTCTTTTTGAGAACTATTTTTGTGATTATCTGTTATTAAATTATATTTATTTTTAAAGTAACTTTTACAAATATGCTCTCCTACAAAACCTCCGCTACCTGTAACTAATATAGTATGTAGCTTTTTCAATTCCCTTTTATTATAAATCATATTCTGATTTATAACTTATGCATACATATACTACAGGTAGAGCCATTGTTGAATTCAATAAATTAAATTGTGTTAAGCTTTATTACCTTCGTCTACTAGAAATTTGAAAAAATTTATTATGTTTGATCCAATAACATGATAATATAAGAAAAATTTGAATATTAAGGCTAATGTTACAGATTTATAAAATTAAATAAATTATTAATCCCTTTTAGGATACAATAACCAACATTGTTGCCATGCTAAGAGATTCTTAAAAACCGAAGTACATCTAGGTAATACTGTTGTAAATGATTTTATTTCTAGATTTAAAAGTTTACACCAAATTTCAAAATCTTTAATTGACCAAAAATGTAGATGTGTATAAGACTGTCTTGGTGAATAGCCTCTTAATAATTGAATTCTCCACTTTATATATCCACTGTTTGGTATTGTTATAATAACACCTTTCTTTACATGTCTTACAGCATCCATCACTACTTTCTCTGGTTGAACTGTATGTTCTATTACTTCCATCAATAAGATATAATCATAAATTTCATCATCTCTTAAGTTTAATCCATAATTAATATCACGAACTTTTGAGGTGATTCCTTTTTGTTTTGCTTTTTTACATGCGTTTTCTGAAATATCCAGTCCCTGAATTTTAATATTTAATTCATTCATAAGATATTCTGCTATTAAACCATCTCCAACACCGACATCTAACATAGTGGAATCTTTTTCAATCCAATCTTTAATTAATTCAAACCGTATTTTTGCTCCTGTATTAATTTCTTTATGATATTCTTCATAATTGGGAAACATTTCAAGAAAATACATTTTTTTATCGTTTGAAGAACTCAAAATATCTTGATAGGTTCTCCTTAAAAAGTATAAGAGACCTGCTTTCTTAATTTCATATTTTATTGATTTTGACATGTGACAATACGCTCTTTATTTGATTATTTATTTTATACTTTCATTTCTTGCTCTAAAATATATTTTATTTTTCTAATATTAAAAATATCAAAAACACATAAAACGACAATGTTGAAAGGAAAGATAAAAGTGTGATTCCACTGACGATCGTCAAACCTAAAAAAATATGTATCCGTCATTATTTTTGTGGTTTAAACTCATCATTTCTAAACGATCAATATGAAGATCAACAGTAAATTCAACTCTGGATTTTTTTGGTAAGTCCCAGTAAATTCAAGCTTCCATCTCCTAGAAATCGATGTATAACCTGATCAATGTGATATACCTGTCAAAGAAATTTAACAATCATGTCCTTTATTGGATTGTTTTATTCTATAATACATTTATAATTACAAAGATATCGGAGTGCCATCTACTTTGTATTCTGATACACCCATAGGAGAATCATCGCCAATAGAATGGGTTTGGATAGCAGTATACAGGGAAGGTCAGTCTGGTAGGTTCTTGCACAGGGTGAAAGAGTTCCTGTGCATGATGCTCTAAAAATGATAACAATAAATGCAGTCTATGCAGTCTATGTCTTGGGAGTAGATGACAAAATAGAAAGTATTGAACCTGGTAGTTTGCAGATTTTACAATACTAGATGCAGATATTATGAAGTACCTCCTGAAAAATTAAGAGAAATACTTGTTTGGGGAACTGTATTTCTTGGAAAAATTTTGCCAATCTTTTGGAAAATATTGATTTTTAGTGAATAATTCAAAGGATTTATTAATATTAAATATTTTCTAGATCATATTATTAAAACTAAATATATTGAAAAATGCGATAGAAATAAAAATTGGAAGATAAAATACAACATATAGTAGAGTATTGATTATTGAAATATATTGTTGATAGAACATATTAGTAATAGTTGAAAGATAAAATTACATTTACTGCAGAAATTAGTGTGATACCAATACGTATAAATAATAAAAATACCAGTATGAGCGATGAGATCGCTTCGGTATATGATGCTATAAAAAGAGTAGAAAATACAAAGATAACTCTTACTGCAATGGGTACTCAGATCGAAGCAAAAAATTTAGAAAGTATATTAGAAATTGTAGAGTTAACACATAAAATTCTCAGAAAAAGAGGTATTAAGCGAATAATATCTTCAATAAGAATCGATGAGAGAATAGACAAATATCAAACATTAAATAATAAAATAAAGTCTGTAAAACAAAAACTTAAAAAGTAAAAATATTATTAGATTTTGTTAATGTATGTCTATTAAATAAATGTAGTTCAATATTATGTTCTATTTAGTATTGTTTTGCCTATAATCTTTCTAAATGACATTCGTTTGAATTCCAAAAATATTCTTTTGATAAATATAATTTAATTCTGATAAATTATAGCTCTAATATAGAATTTTCATACATAATTATTATCATTATTTGGGGAATCAATTTTTCTTTAATAATATCTATTGTATTATTATTGAATGGATTACTGTTGCATAATAACATGAGATGATTATAAAAGGATGAGAAATTTACAAGTTTGAACTAAACCAAAAAACATAAACAGTTGTAGTGGTGTGAATCATAATTAGTATAGAAATTGATAACTTCATATTATTATCCATCCATGAAAATTTTTTTAGTTTTTATTATTTGTTCTAATATCTTATGTATAGGATTAATAACTAAAGCTTATGCGCAAAATGCATTAACCAATATAGAAAATACAGACTATACACATCATAAAAAATTAGTTAATGGGATACTCTTGCATTATGTAACAGGTGGTAAAGGAGATCCAATTGTTTTATTACATGGTTGGCCGCAAACCTGGTATGAATGGCGAAATATAATTCCTGAATTGATAGATAATAATTATACTATAATAGCACCAGATCTGAGAGGTTTAGGAGATTCAGAAAAACCACAAACAGGATATGATACAAAAACGGTTGCTGAGGATATTTATCAATTAGTAAAAAAGTTAGGTTATAGTAAAATATACATTGTAGCGCATGACCTCGGAGGACCTGTTGCATATTCTTATGCATCGGCACACCCCGAAGATGTACGTAAAATGATTATACTTGATACGTTATTACCAGGTTTTGGATTAGAAGAAGCAGGAAAATTTTTTCCTGATGGATTATGGCATTTTTCATTTCATTCAGTAAGGGATCTTCCAGAGAAATTAATCGACGGAAAAGAGGATGTGTATCTTAATTGGTTTTACGATCATGGGTCTTATAATCAATCTGCGATAAGTGAAGAAGATAGAGCGGAGTATATCAAGCAATATTCAAAACCCGGTGCAATGCGAGCAGGTTTTGAATTTTACAGAGCAATATTTGAAGATGCTGAACAAAACAAAGAATATGGAAAAGTAAAACTAAATATTCCAATGTTAACAATAGGTGGAGAAGCAGCAATAGGGAATTTTACCACGATATCGTTTCAAAAAGTTGGCAACAATGTTACAGGAATATCACTACCAAATACAGGACATTTTATTCCAGAAGAAAGAGCAAATTTTTTGACAAAACAGATAATTGAGTTTTTTAAGTAGCTTTTTTTATCTTTGAATTTAGAGAATTTCTATCTATACTTTTAGATATCCAATTTATATCATATGAGATAATATAACTTGATGTACATTTAGAACATCCTGCTAGTAGTAACGAAAAATTGAACTCATACCTTGTATTTTTGATAATGTACAGAAATGATAACTTTCAATTAAGATGAATACAATACTAGAAATTAAAGATTATTTGTTATAGTTACTTTAAATATCTCTATCCAAACAACCTCTCCTCGTTTGTTATATTAGCTCCATTAAATTTATTTTTAATAGTATTTGGTTGGAAATATCTTGCAATTCAATTTACTTTAGTTTTGAATAAATCTTTTGAATAATACAATAAAAAAATATATTTTATAATGATTTCAGCAAATAAAAAGAAAAAAAATTTATTTATTTATTTATCTGTTATAGGATCTTTCGATTTTCTTTGCGTAGTTAAAGTTATTTTGCACGATATCGTTGTAATATCTTTGTGTAATTTCTACTGATTTACTAAAATGTTCTACACCACCAATAGCTATCTCATTTATGTAATTTGTTAAGTTAACTGTACCATCTTGTATGTTTCTGTTTAATGTGTTATATGTTTCAGAATATCTTTCTGGAATATTGAA
This sequence comes from Nitrososphaeraceae archaeon, assembly GCA_042138015.1. GTDB lineage: Archaea > Thermoproteota > Nitrososphaeria > Nitrososphaerales > Nitrososphaeraceae > TH1177. Next base: position 31,172 of record JBHIVA010000019.1, read on the forward strand.
ATTTTCCCAATATGATTTATAGGTGTTATCTAATAGTTGAGCATATGATGATTGATATGTATTAATAACATTTTTTTGTAATTCGATGGTATTATTTGATATATCTTGTGAGGTTTTGATTATCTGTTCTTGAAACTTCCTAAAGCTGTCTACATTCTTTTCAAATATTCTTGTATTATCTTCTTGAAATTTATTAATATTTTTATTAATAGTTGCTGTAGTTTCAGATAGGTTGGATGCTGTATCCTTGAATTGTTGTTTTTGTTGTTCTAGGTATCTTTCAGTTGATTCCTTGAATTTGTTTGCATTTTCTTTTATTTCATCTTTTTTTGTTGAAGACATATCCCATAGATGCACTATTAAATAGATAAAGATTAGTAATAATGACTATATATTTTTCATTTTATTATATAGAAATTATATTCCAAGTGATAATAATACTAATTAAATAATTTATGACTCATTCACTCAAAATTATGATAGGAAAAATTCTTAAATATTGACAAAAATAGTCATATCGTCGATAAATCTGATCGATAATTGATTCTTTTAGCATGTATTGATTGATTTGAGATACTTTGTAGGTTTTACAGCTTTAATATACAAAGTATCTGGTGCCAGTATTAAAAATAATACTGGTGTACAAGCTCCATCATATCTTCCTACAGGTATAGGATCTATCATGACGCTTATTTGCTATCCTTTATCAATCAATCATTGGATAAATTTCTCAAATAATGAGTAGTTCGTTTGCCTGAAAATAGATTAATATAATTCAACCAATTTTATCCTTTCAATAAATATACTTGCTAAGCTATGTTGTGGACACACTATTCTAAACCATGTCTGTGCGATCAAATTGGGATTTTTGGTATACCTATTTTCTACCTTCTTTTTCGGAAATAACATCTTTTATCTCAATTGGAGATTTTAGTCTAGTTATATTCTTTCCAAATATCATATCTACTCCCCAATCTATCATAACTCGTAACTTGTTTTCTAGGGTTGGCAGATTAGTCAAGTAGAAAAATCTCCATATTCCCCATGCAAAAACTCCTTTTATAGAATGTCCAAATATCATTGCTACTCCATTTCTTTTTCCTATTGTAGCCATTATGCCTCTAGTTTGATATGAGAACTCTATCTTGTTTTCTCTATTAGTTTCAGAATTCTTAGATAAGTCATTTTTTATCCCTACAATAATATTTTCTGCAGCAACTTTTCCCTGACGAATTGCATGTTGTGCAGTTGGAGGATAGGGATTACCTGTTTTTGGATCTGTTACCGATGCACAATCTCCAATCGCATAAACATCTGTAAATCCTTTTATCTGTAAATATTTGTCTGTTACAACTTTCCCACTTTTTTTATCATGTTCACATGGGATGTTGACAACAGAGCTCTCAGGTACTACTCCGGCTGTCCAAATAATTGTATTAGATATTATTTCTTTACCATCTTTTAATATAATTTTTTTTGGACCGTTTATAGTTAAGTCATTTATTTCTTTTCCTTCTTCTACTTCGCTTCTATTATCATCATCTTTTCTTTCTTTCTTTCTTTCTTGTTCTCCTAATACTAACTCTTCATACTTTCTTTTATGATTCTCAATATCCTTATCTAATGTTTGTACATCTATTACTCTATTATTCAAAATAACCTCTACACCTTTCTTTTTTAACTCTTCTAATGCAAATTTCGCAAGCTCTTCATCCAATTCTGGCAAAATTCTCGAGCCTGAGTTTACTAAAACAACTCTAACATCATTTAGATCTATGTTTTGATAGTAATCTCTAATAGATTCTCTTATAAAGTCATTTAATTCTCCAACTGTTTCTACACCTGCAAATCCACCACCTACTACTACATATGTTATTAGACTTTTTTTCATATCTTGAAGATTATTTTGATCAAAGTAAGTATTATTTGAGCTGATATTTTCATTATTTTCTTGTTCGGTATCCTCTCTCACTATTTGTTTTAATTGTTCTTCTTTTCCTTCACTTGTCAGTACCATTTTTTCTTCAAATAACAATATATCAGATTGTTCCAAAGTACTGATAATATGACTCCTGATAGAGAATGCATCATAAAGACTCTTCATTGTAAATGATGCTTTTTCAATATTTTTGTTTCCAAAGAAATTTGTATTACTTCCCAAAGCTAAAACTAGGTAATCATATTTTAATGAATTTAGAGAAAAGATATTTTTGTTATTTCGAGGAGATACATTTGGGGAGGAATAGGAAGTTGTATTTAGCAAATCTTTATGTTGTATTGAAGATTTCAATTGAATTCCTACCAATCTAGAATCTAAAAATGGATTTGTAAATTCAATTTTTCTATTATTAAGGTCTATTGATTCAGTACGTGATTCTATAAATCTGGCTCTTTTACAGAATGCTCTCAATGGTGATGCAACATGTCTTGTCTCGATCATCCCAGATGAAACTTCGTGTAACATTGGTGTGAAAAGAAAGAAATTGTCTTGACTCAATAAAGTAATGTCTACTCTTATGTCATTTTGAAATGCTTTTTGGAGTTCCTTAAGAACTTGTATTCCTGCAAATCCACCTCCCAATATTATTACTTTTCTTTGTTCTATCGGTTCTTTACCATGTACTAATTTCAAATGTTTTTTTATAGTGTCGATTCTTGAAAATGATACATTACATAGACTACATTTGTATCTAGCACCAAATTTTATAGATAAAAATGAGGAAACTAATCCTACAGTTATTCCAAAAATTAGATTGAGAATAAATGAATTTATTAAAATATTTAGTTTGTTACTCTCTAGCTCTTCAAGCATTTGTTGTTCTGATAAAGTTGGATCTATTTCAGAGATAGTACGTGCATTTTCGGGCAATAAAATGAATTGATTGATGGGTATAGCCCATACAACAAATATTATTGTACCTGCAAATATTCCATATAAAAGGCCATTAATAGGTTTACTAATGTTTAGAATATTGGTTTTATACAAGAAGATGCCCGTTATTATTCCGATAGATATTGCTGTAATCATATGAATAGTAAACCCTGCTAAAGCTGCATATGAAGAATATACTCCTATAACATGTCCAAATATTATCCAAGAAAGATAATAATATGGTTCTCCACTGAATAATCCATACACGGTTCTTGGTAAAACCATGGTTAATCCTCCTATTATAGCAGCGATAACCACATAGAAAACCTCTCGTTTTAAGGAAAAATCTATTTTAATTAGATTATTATCATCATGACGATTATCTTTTTTAATTCTTAATTTCATTTATTATTAGATCTCCTTATTTTGTTATATCTATTTCCTTGTTTTTTACGAATGTCTAAACTTATTGAATTAGGAATATTCTAAATCTTTCAGAAATGAACACATTATATTATCTAGCTAAAATAATATCGTAGAATTGTTATTACTATACGAGACGTTTTAATGAATTTTAGATGAATTAATTACAACCAATATATATTAAGAAAACAACATTAGCTGTCTTGAATCAAAATACAAAAATATCAAACTTTTCACCTTTCCCCTTAAGGATAATAGCAGGAATTGGATTTATGATTCATGGTATTCCAAAACTTCTTGATGTACAAGGAACTGAAAACTCATTTATGAATATGGGATTGCCACCAGATTTAGCATTAATTATAGGACTCTTGGAAGTCATAGGAGGTTTGGCTATATTACTAGGTGTCTTGACGAGAGTTGCAGCAGTATTACTAGCAATAAATATGATAGGTGCTATTCTAGTAGTGAAATTATCAAAAGGATTTATTGGTGGATATGAGCTAGATTTATTGTATCTTGCTATAATGATAAGTTTAATGATAACAGGACCTGGAATGATCTCCATAGAGAAAAATATTATTAATAGGGAAGTATTCCCAAAAATATCAAAAATGCTCAATAAAAGAGAAAGAATAAGTAGATAAATTAGGAAATAAAAGTAAAATTTGAATATTCCAAAATAAACATCTTTTTCCTATTCGGAAATAAAAGATGATGATTATAAAAATAACATAGTCTGGTAATAAATTATCTTGACTATCGTTTCCGAAATGGAATAAAAAGACGAAAAAAAATTCCGTAGAAAATATTATAGTTTATGATACAATATAATTATGAATAATTTAAAAAATATAGATTTCTTTGAATTAGATAGAGTATTAGAGGATGTAGCAAAGACATACGGTGCACCTTCAGCAACTGTGTGGTTTAAAGTAACTAGCAACAGTAAACCGACAAAACAAGAATATCACGAGAAGGTTGTTGAATTTATAAAGAAATTTGAAAAATTGCTAATATCTTGTTTTCCTGATAATGAATATTCAGATTATTTGAAGGAGTATATTTCAAAAAATATAAGATATAAAATCTCATCAGTTAATGCAGGAAATAACAAAGAAGTAGAAAAAAGATATCGATATTATGTTGATTACAATTGATTGATAGGGTAAGGATGAATAAAAAAATGGTGTTAAATTTGTATAACCTTGCATTTCCTGGAATATTAGCATTATTAGTAATAGGAACTGCAGGTTTTCTACTTGCATTTAGTTATTATCCAGAAAAACATGTAAATGTAAATATTGATGGAACATGTTATGAATTATTAGATGATTCAAATGAAAAACATAAAATTCTAAGAGCAGAAAATGAAATAAATATTAAACAAATGCAATTAAATATGGTTGAATACGGTGATGCTAGTTTACCAATAGTCTTTAGCGGATTTAAAGAAAATGTAGATGATTTTATAAATGAATATAACATTAGAAACATATTATCAATACAAAAAGTTTCTGATAATCCAACATTTGATAAATTTATAATAAAAGCATCTTTATCAAAGATTGAGCTTCAGAAGATAGTAGACGACCTCACAGTAAGTGACTTTTATCCAACCTTATCAGTAAAAGGAAGTGTAGGATTGGGTCCAAATAAATATATCACTAACGAGGAAGGAAAGATAATTTCAACAGAGTCAAAAGATTTTATACAAAGGGGCATCAAAAATATCGTTGGATCTAATATTGGAATAAAATTAGCTGAATGTCGTAATATTTAAGTAAATAATCGACCTGGTTATATAAGAATAATTTGACAGTCTTTGGTATAAATTTTATCCTTACGTCTTCTCTATTCTAAGTTTTTTTATAATAAATACAAATTATTTTATTTGTAGGTATTCTTGAGCATCAAAATGTGTGGATAGTTCTATTGATACCTTATCTGAGAAAACTCCCAAAAGTTCAAAATCACCTATATTGAGTCTTTTTTTGCTAAACATACCCAAGACTCCAATTATTTTTCCTTTATGTTTTAGAGGATAACCGGCAAAAGATTCAAGTTTTTCTTTTTTTGCCCAATCAGGATATTTTATCCTAGGGTCATTTACTACATCATTAGTAATAACTGGCTTACCAGTTTTAGCTATATAACCAATTTTCAAAGAATCTATAGATATTTTTGAGAACTCTCCGTGAATGTTTTTATATTTTCCAGCGCTAAACTTTAAAATTAAATGCTGTTCATATTTATCCAATAACCAAATCCTTGCAAATTTTGCATCAAAAAATTTTACTAAACCATCTACAATGGACTGTAGCTTATCCTGTAAGAATTGGGATTTTTCAACAGATTTAAGAATTTTATAGACAAGAATTTTTCTTTCAGTAAGATTACTATCATTAAAAAAAGAGTACGGCGATAGCTTAAAGGTCTTGGTTTCATAAGAACGATAGTCCATTATAATTTCTGAGAACCTTTGTAAAAAATTATTGCTTTCAAGTTCATATTGTTCTATTGAATCAAAGACGAAATGAAAAATCCAGTCATAGTCTCCGCTTACTTTTGCCGAAAATACACAAAATGATGAGTCTTTTGAATAATTAATTAATCCATTAATTAAATTAGTTGAAAGTGCTGTATATTTGAATTTTAGTAAAATAGTACGATTTACTTTTTGTGATACTAGATCAGGATTAAGAATTGCACAGTATCCTAATATCACATTTCTATTCTCTAACCTTTTCAATCTCTGTCTTATTGCTCTATCTGTGATCTTGTAATCCATTTCATGAAGAATTTGTGCTATCTGGTATGCAGAAATTCTACTATTTTTTCCAAGTTCATGAAGGATAACTTTATCTATTTCATCTAGCAAACAAGTCAATAGTTATTTATTTTTTGCTTATACAAGTATTCCGATTCAGAAATAAGTCTTATTTGCAGGTTCTTTTAAGGAAAATTTATAACTTAAATTCAATAATATCTTAAAAACAGGCATAAAACATGATCAAATGTAGGAGATATGAACGTAGTTTTCTCAAATTAACAGTATCATTTATAGTATCATTAATATGGTAATTAAGCTATTCTTGGGAATTGGATGTCTATAAACTTGGTCATAGGTTTATCACGATGGAAAATATTGGAATTTATATCAATAGTAAAACCTAATCAAAACTAACGCGAAAGAATACATAAGGTATTCTAAGGATAGATAAAATGATACCATGGAATTTGATATTCTAAATTTTCATCAGCAGATTAGTATAGATTACTAACATCTTTAATAGTTCCTAGACCAATTGATTGTGTAACAACAATAAATTCCAACGGCAAAGTGCTACCCATCTACAACAGAAAATGAATAACATCTGTGTTTTATATCATTAAAATGAAATCTAGTAGCAAATGCTGTACTTACCTAGCACCATCAAACTAATGTAAAGAGAAATAAGAATTGGAAAATACTCGATATTGATACTTTATGTAATAAATAATGAGACATCTGAGTTTTTATTAAATAGTTATTGCTTTGTTGATGCATTAACACTATTAGTTAACATTGTTAAGTTAATCTTTAAAATAACTTTATTAAAAAATAATTGATGTCAAAAATAAAAAAAAATTATCTACTGGTAGCATCTGGATTAATACCGATATTGATGCTAGTGGTAGGAACATACAACATATCTCAAAACACAGTCACAGCACAAGAAGAAATAACGGTTCAAAATAATATCTCAAGTTTAGTGCAACCAGATATGAATTTTAGTAGTAGCATCAATGTAAATGATATTGTAGCAGAATCATTAAAATCAAAGGTTACTACTACTTTAAGTGATGCTATTGGTATTGCTGAAGCTAATATAGGTGAAGGTGCATTTGCAAAGGAGGCATCTTTAGAGACAAAACATGGTTATTTGGTATACAAAGTAAAAGTCTCTGATTCAGCAAATGAAAAATATAAAGTGATTATAGATCCTGGAACAGGAGAAGTACTAAAAACAGAAAAAGTAGATTATGAACATTATGGAAAAATGGGTGGAGACAAATACGGTGGAGACAAATACGGTGATAAAAATAAAAAAGATAAATGGTCTCGTTAGTTAAAATACAAACAAATCAATTGTTAAATAAAACATATTTTTTCTTTATTTTTTTGGTATGTTTAGTAATTTAAAGATAAATTTTTTAGTCATTCAATTGTAAAAGAGTTGAAAAATAAAATGAGAGGAGGCAAAAACTGGTTACAGAATATAGAGATAAAACATACATTAGGAAGGATATTTTAGCAATGTTAACAGAGTATAATGAAATGAATCAAACTAAACTTTTGAGTTATTGTGGTCTTAATTTAATGAAACATAAAAAAATTCTTGATGATATGACAGAAAAAGGATTAATTGAAAGAAATGAAAAACCATGGGGAAATAAAATTATAGTAAATTATAAGATAACAGAAAAAGGTAAACAGTTTTTTAAAACGATCCTAGATCCATATGAAGAGATGTTTCCAAGAAAAGGATCTGAAAAAGATGTTGGATTATAGAATTAATGATATAAAATGAGGGAAAATAATTAATGGTAAATAAAAAAGATAATTTAACGAATAGTGATGGTGAAACAGGTGTATTCGCTACATTAGATAATATTATGGTAGAGCTAAATAAAACAAGAAAAATTTTCATATTTATGTTTTTTTCTATTATGATCTTACCTGTAACTACAATTATGATTGTTGTATCTACATTAGATGATACATTCCCGAGTCGTGATGAATTTAATCAAAATGTAAAAGAATTAAATATCATAGCACAAAAAATGAAAAATGACTTTGTTCAACTTGAGAAATTACCTGTAGAAGAAAGAGAGGAGAGTTTACAAATAATTTTAAACTCTCCAGAATATAAAGAATCAGTATCTAAAATAGATGAAATTTCAAATAATATTAATGAAAGACAAGATGGTGAGAAACCATTTTTCAAAGAATACAAAAGTGAGATACGTATTATAACATTTGGACTCTCTATAATATGGATAGCTTTGGGTGTGAGACAATATATTGTCCTTTCTAGATGGGGAAAAAGATATAATAGATTTAAAGAAATGCAGAAAGAAATAGACAAAAAATTGGATGAGGATTAAAATTTTTTCATCCATCATTGAATAACATTAATAATTTCCATTGTTCCCTCCGTCCATACTACATATACATTATCTCCGATCTCTTGAATGATAGAACGTCCTACAAAAGTTCCAGAGGGAATATTCTCTAAGGCACTCAAATTTTGTGTCTGAAATGAAGCCCCCATTATTTGTAGTAACAGATATAAAAAGATTATTTTGTGCTGAATTTATAGTTTCATTATCTTCCCATATAAAATATATATTATCTTCCAATGTTGGTGGTATTGATATGGGACTACGTTGTTCATTCTCATTAATA
>JBHIVA010000020.1:0-39207 GCA_042138015.1 Nitrososphaeraceae archaeon
CATAAACTCTACACAACTTCCCATATGTTTTTTATTATTTTCTGTTGTATCCATACTGACTATCTATCTAGATTAATTCACCTTTTCCTAATAAATGATATACACGCTTGTATGAACAGCATGGAGGGGATGGGATTCGAACCCATGACCACCTGCGTGTAAGGCAGGTATCCTAACCAGTCTAGACAACCCCTCCTCTTTTAGTATTATTAGATTCTTTTTAATAAATTGAATATTAATAGCTTTTTAAAATCTCAGTTTTTTAAAACAATTGCTTAAAAACGATTTTATATTTTATTTTATTTTGGATCATTAATTAGAGATTTTTTTTAAAGTTAGTCAAAGTAATCGATACAGAAGATTACATACAAATTTTAAATATATGATTTCTCTCGAATTGGATAGATATTATTAATAAATATGCCCGTTTCTTTGCTAATGAACAAATTTATGATCTAATGATAGGTCATTTTATATATTATTGAAAAATTTATCCAAAATAGATACAAAATTGAAAATAATATTATGTTAACTTAAGAACAGATTATTTTTTAATTATTTTTATGACTTGTAATTATATAAATTATGTCCATGATATTTCTAGACAATTTTTATTGAATAGTAAATGAGTGTAATAAATTATTTTTTAATTAAAATTTTCTATACTAATTCCAGTTTAATGATGTTAAGATATTTCACTTCAAATTCTGAATAAAAATATATTTAAGTTTCCATTATATAGATAAATTAATAGTGCTGTTAGGCTAACGAAAATCTATAGTTGTTCTCTTCCAATACACATATGCTCTTAAGACTTAGAAATAGAAATGAAACTATGATTCAGATCTATCAATATTTGGTTGTAGATTTGTATTTAACTAGTTCACAAATTCTATACTTTGAATTTACATTTCAGAACAAAGAAACGTGTTTGTGGGATAGAATTTATTCATTCTTTGTTTAACAAGTATGATAAGCATACAATATATATTGATGGTGGGGTATGTAATTTTTTACTTCTAAATATTCATTATACTCACCTTTAGGAAAAAAGGTTGATTGAAAGATGCAGTTTTTAAAAAATAAAACAAAATTGGTATGTATATCAAATGTATAGAATTGGATCAAGTTATTCATCCATATCTGTATAATATCAAAATCAGAAAGAATCTTCTATTCAAAATGGGAGGTTAAAATAGTCTTTAACTTATTACAAAATGATAAAACATCATAGGATTCATTTTCACTATAATACTTACCTCTCAACATATTTTTTGAAAATAAAATGTAATATAATTTTAATTAAGCTTACTTTTGGAAAATCAACAAACTCTCTAAGAAAATACAATGCCGTAAAATTTTATAATTTTATATTAAAACGTGTTTTTATTGATATAATTTCATTAGTATTATATCATGGATTTGTTTATACAAACAACTCTTACAACATACAAAAATGATTATCATAATACCATAACTTTGTAGACAATCAAATTTGATTTAAATATAATATTTATTTATTGTTTTAATGCTTTTATAATAACTCCAATTTTTCCATTTAAACCTGTAATAGATATAGACTACCATAGTAATTTTCACAACTTTATTTTAAAAATATAAGAATAATAATAAAAATATAAAATAATATAGTTGACGATCAGTTATTTTTTTTATAAAAAAAAATATAACTATAATGTCTTGAAAAAATCTAATAAAAGTCGTAATAGTAAAAAATCTATCAGAAAATAAATCTTATTTTATACAAGGTAAGCAACGACTTAGAACAATTTCTTGTATTACATCATGACTGAAATTGGCAGGTATTCAATCTAAAGATGATCATCTACAATCCAATATTTTTAAATTGGGAAAATAAATCCAGAGAATATAACAATGAGTGCAAAGAAATCCTATGAAAAAATCTTTGAGTTAATGAAAAACCATCATAATTGGTTTATTGATTCTATTCCATTAATTGCAAGTGAGAATATTCCTAGTACTGCTGTAAGAGAAGCAATAATCTCTGATTTTGGAAATAGGTATGCCGAAGGATGGCCAGGAGAAAGAGTATATGCTGGTTGTGTTTACATAGACGAAGTAGAAATTATTTGTAATGATCTAGCAAAAAAAGTTTTTAATGCAGAATTTGCAGATTGTAGAGCTACTTCAGGAGTTGTAGCTAATCTTGCTATTTATTCAGGATTTACTAGTCCAGGAGATTTCATGTTAGCATCTTCAATTCCTAATGGTGGACATATTTCTCATGGAAAAAAGGAACATTATGGTACTGCTGGTTATGTATGCGGATTAAATATTGAGTATTTTCCTTTTTTAAAAGATGATATGACTATTGATATAGATGCTACAAAGAGGAAAATTCTGGATATGGGTAATAATAGTAAAATTCCTAAAATGGCAATGTTTGGAGGTAGTCTCTTTCTTTTTCCTCATCCAGTTAAAGAGTTATCTGATTTTATGCATGAACATAATATACATGTTAATTATGATGCAGCTCATGTAGCTGGACTTATAGCTGGGGGTCAATTTCAAGATCCATTAAGAGATGGAGTAGATACTATGACAATGAGTTCCCATAAAACATTATGGGGACCACAGGGAGGAATAATAGTATCTTTAGAAAAACATGCTGAAACTATTAAAAAATCTATATTTCCAGGGAATACTAGTAGTCATCATTTACATCATGTTGCAGGAAAAGCTATAGCATTAGCAGAAGTAATGGAATTTGGAAAAGAATATGCTAAACAACTTATAAAGAATGCTAAAAAATTGGCTGAAAGTCTTGTTGATTGCGGCTTTACTGCCTTAGGTGAAAAGAGAGGATATACACAATCACATCAGATTGCTGTTGATGTTTCAAAATATGGTGATGGAGGAACAATAGAAAAGGAGTTAGAAAAGTCAAATATTATTTTGAATAGACAGTTACTACCTGGAGATATTAAGGCAGGAAGAAATTATATGCATCCAAGTGGGGTTAGAATAGGTGCAAATGAAGTGACTAGACTTGGAATGAAAGAAAGTGAAATGATTGAAATTGCCAAATTTATAAAAAGAGTAGTTATCGATAAGGAGGATACGAAAAAAGTAAATAAAGATGTTACTGAATTTAAAAAACAGTATCAAAAATTGCATTATGCTTTCGATGGACAGATGGATGCTTACAAATACATTAGTCTAGTAAAAATCGATTGATTAATTGATTAAACCAAAAATCGATTGATTATTAGAATGAGAATAGTTGGAGTAGAATTTAATAGACAACTCTTTCAAGTTCTATCCAGAAAATTTCTATAATTATCTAGTAATATAGCAATATATTTTATAGTTAGGATAATAAAGTGAAATAAATAATGATTCTTATAAATTAAAAAAAATTGGTAAAAAATAGTTCATCAAAAATATTAGTTTTTTTTTATCGATAATTATCTATATACTTAAAGTACTTTCTTTTTTAGATATATATCTAATCTAATTTAATTAATACTAATGATATTATTCTACAAAATCAAACATTGAGGACTGAGGATTTTTGACTATTTCTTTTTCTTTAAAAACATATCTGAGTTCCATAACGAGTGATTCTATTCTACTTGTAAGATAATCACTCATTTTAAATCTCTCGTTTATATCTAATGCTATATTTATATATTTTTCAACAGAATTCCTTGTTACAGTTTGTATTAAATTATTACCACAAACAAGACATCTACCCATCAATGTAATCCTTCTATACTTTTCTCCACAGTTAGTACATCGAAATGATTGTGATGAATAGGAACGCATATTTCCCATGATATCTGGTATTATATGAGTTGTTAAAACCATTGATGCAACTTCACTAGTGTCTACTGCATTAATTAGGTTAGCTATAGAAATTTGCATTTCCAATTTTTCCTTCATTGTAGTTAATCTAGAATAGGAACTTCGTTGTTCATCAGTAGTTAAGGAATTAGTATGATGAGTAAAAGAGTAATTGTAAAATTGTAATTCTGAATCAATCCTATTCTTAATAATTTCTATTTCATTTACTAGCCCTTCAGCTTTATTTTGTTTAAGAGATCGTTCATACAATTGTAGTGGATAATTTGGTACTACATCAATATTCAGTGCTTGTCTTTGTACTTCATGAGGTAAAACTATTGGTTGGATTAATAGTGGTGCATCCATTAGTCCTCCTATTTTATCAGGAAGAAATTCTTTAGAAAAGTTCAAGAACACATCCATTAGAAGCATAACCGAATCTGCATCTCCATCGCAATCTCTACGTTTTGCAGAATGCCACATAGGTGATGCTAGACATACTTGTGAATTTGTATATCCAATAATTCTACCTACAATACCTACAGAAGTATGTGGAGCTAATCCTATTACAATATGTCCTATTAAATCCTCTATAGTTGATGCATTATAAAATGGCTCAAGTTTATAGAGTTTTACAAGCTCGTTATCGATATATTTAGCTACTTTCAAAAGATGTTTTGCTGTATCCAAGGGTAAAATCACATCTTGAATAAACATCTCAATTAATTGATCGTCACTGGTGAGATCCTTTCCTAGATAATCTCTAGAATATCCTAATTCTTTTAATTTTTCTTTATTTGTCATTATCCATTTAGGTTTAAAATGTGTTAAAGGCTCATTCGTTGCATCATAACGTATAGTTCCATCTTTAAATGCATAAAGATCAAATGTTTGCCTTAGGATTCCTTTTTCAATTGGTTCAGCTGATCTATTTTTACCCATTAAAAATTTTACTCCTTTTAAAGGTCCTTTAGCTTGGATTTCTAATTTCTTCTCTGCTTCATTCAGAATTTTTTTGAGAGGATATTGTATTGGAGAATATGTTTTTCCTTCTTTTCCACATTTATTACATTTATTAATATTTTTATACTCAGTAGAAGACAAGAAAGATATATGTTCTCTACATATTTTACAAATAATTTTAATAGATGTTTCAGAGAAACAGATTCTACATCTTATTCCTATTGAAGGTATATTACAAGCATTACAATATCTATTAGCTATTTCAGTATAAAGAATTTCTTGATTTGAAGCTTTAATAAGATCTCTAGTAGCTCCTCCTTTATCTCCTACTGGAAATAAAACATGAACCGGAGGTTTCATTTTTCTTTCTGATGCCTTTTCTGGTCGTCCTACTCTTGCTGCAATAGATGAAGCAAATTTTGGTTTGATTGTTATACCAGATATTTTAGTTATATAATCATATGATGACATTTTTTTGGTAGACAACTCTTGCATATTTAGTTTTGAATTATTATGTAAAAGTGTGTATAGGCACTTGACTTGATTTGAATCATTTAGTACTATTAATCCTTGTTCAGGTTCTAGAAAGTGAATAACTCCTAAACGTTCAAGTATATCTTTTAGATTATCTTGATACGAGATTTGAATTGATTCCAATTCTTGAATTTTTTGATCAATAGAAAATAAATGAAATTGTTTGACAAGTTCTTTCTGTAGTAGAATTAAATCCTCTATTGATATTGATTCCCAATAAAAAGAATATTTTGGGTGAAGAGGAATATTCAAATTTTTACTAATTTGTAATGCCTCTTCTAGTGTAGGAATTTCATTAAAAGGATTGTATGCAAGATTTATTAACCGTAGTTTTGAAGGCATTCCTTTTTTATAAATATTATTCTCTTTTTCATCTATTATTTCAGTCAATATAACCTTTAATTCTAATGACCATATTTCTTCTACATAAGATGTAGGAAGTAATTTCGCATTATTTTCTAAAAAATCACCATAGCTAATCAAAATGTCACCTAGATATAAAATTTTTTCAACTCTTTTTTGTATTTTTAAAGCTTGTTCTACAGATGAAACATAAGTTACTGTTCCATCATTTAGTTTAACTAGTGGAGGTTCGATTGAATCAACTAATGCTATAGTAGATGCTTTTCCAGGTGTATCAATTTTAATCTGGGTTCCAACCACTATTGCATAATTTAACAGAATTGGAATAACAGGGTGAATACCAATTGTTGAAAATCCAGTATTATAACAACGGCCATATCTCAATCTGAAACCACCAATTCTATTTGACATAGATAAAACAGGTCTTCCAGTTATTACTTCAGACATTCTGTGGTTGACAGTATCATCTTCTGTACCAGTTTCTTTTTGTATAGCTCCTTTTAATTCTTTTAACCAATCCCAACCATCCAAATTCAAATTTTCTATTAATTTTAATAATTTTCTGCTTCTACCTATTAGGCCATCATTCATTACCCTAAGTGCTCCTCCTCTAACTCTATCAGTTTCAATTCTTCTCATTCCTCGATGACCTACTATCTCTACCGGATCAGTATCTACTCCATCTAATTCAACTGGTAAATTGCTTATACAAGTGATAACATCTTCATCTAAAATTTTAAATTGAAATTTTCCTACTTCTCGTTCGTAAATCCGTAATTCTTCTACAAATCGTCCTGTTTCATCATCAAAAGAATTTGCTTGATATTTTCCTAATCCTACTACCTTTCTCACATGATCTGCTATTAGCATTGTTAATGCTGCTTCTGTACCACCAGCTGATCTAATTGGTCCAGCAAATGATACCGAAAGATATTGAGTTCCATTAGCATTAAGTTTTATCTTAACATCAGAAATACCTTGTAATGGTGCAACAGTTACACCTTCAGTAACTATTGCAAGACTTACTCTTACAGCATTATCTAGTCTTACCTCTAGATTATCAGTACTATATTCCCCTAGCGCAATTTCTTCAGAAATTTTTAAAGCAGCTTTTTCTTTAGTTGTTTGTGATAATAATATCCGTAATCGTTTAGTAATATCTATATTATGCATTTTAGCGACTCTGTCTGCCAAATCGTAAACAATCTGTGATTCAATATTTGTAGATACATCTACTCCTTGACTACGTGCTTGTAATACTATTTGATAAATATCATATACGGATTCTATTATTGATGTATGATATTTTTCATAAGGTAATGGTCTTTTTAGTTTTTGGAGTTCCTGAATTGAATTAGCATCTAAAATCGAAAATATGTTTTTCATTTTCTTATTGCATTTATGATTTCACTTAATTTATTTTCCCATTTGTCATCATTTTCAATCATAGTTCCAACTACAATTATATCTGCACCAGCATTAGATATTTTTTTAGCGATTTCGGCATTCCGAATTCCTCCACCTACAATCAACACTCCTTCATAATATTTTTTTACCGCAGATACCATTTCAGGTGAAACATTTTGATTTGCTCCTGAACCTGCTTCTAGATATAAAAATCTCATTCCCATATATTGAGCTGCTAGTGAATACATTACAGCCAAATTCAATTTATTAAAAGGAATTCCTCGTGCATATCCTATATACCATGCAGTGGTTCCTTCTCCTATAATCAAATAACCTGTAGGCAAGGGTTCTAATCCTGATTTCTTAATACCCATAGCTCCTAATGCTTGTGCTCCAGTGATAAAATAAGGATTTTCAGAATTCAAAAGTGACATAAATAATATCGCATCAGCATTGGGTGATATTCCTGTGATGTTTCCAGGGAATAAAATCACAGGAATTTTAATATTAGATTTTATCTTTGAAATCATTTCTGAGAGTTCTATCTGATCATTAATTGATGAACCCCCAACTAAAATACCTGAAGCTCCCAAAGTTTCTGCTTTTTTGGCTATAGATATTGAATCTAGTGTATTTTCAGAATCAATTAAGGGGAAACAAAGTGTACCTAACTTTTCTATTTCACTAAGAATATACTTTTCTACCTTATTCAAGACTATATTAAGCTCATCTTTTAGTGTTAGATGACCTAAATTATATTTTCGTTTTATAGGTTATGCTTTATATTAAAAAAATAAATATTTTTAAAATAATGGTTTAATAATAAACTCGATTACTATACAGTTATGTATACTAATAACAACGAAGGTGAAATAAAAAATCTATACGTTTTCGATGATATTATTGAAAAGTCTTTATTTACTAGGAAACAAATTTCAATAATTTATAATAAACTTCATAGAGCTAAAATCGAAGAAAAAATGAGCTCAGGAGCATATTATCGACAAGTTAAGCAATGTAAAAACAAGTTTTATTCATTAATGTATACTATCTTACTTTTTAAAACCTTGAAAATAATTGATGATAAAACACTTCTAATAATTCAATCGATTGTTGACCAATTGGACTCTTTATTACAAAATGGAAAATATCACACTGATGATCCAATTCCCCAAGATGTGATTAATGTGATTGATAAGATTATTAAGAAATCTTCATCATTTTAGGAATAAGTATTTCGATATTTATATTCAAGGGTTATAATCACGTTAATATTATATATTTGTGTGATTTATGTGATATTACTTGGAACTAGTCATTTTGTATATAATATTAATATCAGTTTTTTTTACTATTGGATATATTCTTTTTATACTATCAAAAAAAACAAGTAATAATGAAAACTACAAGGTAGAAAAAACAACAACTGAGAATTTAGACTATAATGTTTTAGAAGCTCTTGAACATAGCAAACAAAGTCAAATTGATTATCTTAGTTCTAAAATTAATGATATTTATACAAAATTGGAAATTATTGAATCACAACTGACTTACTCATCGCATTCAAAAAATATTGGGATGAAAGGGGATAATAATGATGAAAAGGATCTTTTTAATCACAATAAATCACATAATATCACGTTATTAAGCTCAGAAGAAAATAAATATCACAGTCAAGTAAACACTGTACCTTTTATTTTAAACCTCCTTAGTGAACCAAAGACATCAAGAGAGATAAAGAATGCAATAGGAAAGTCAAGAGAACATACTGCAAGATTAATGAAAAAATTATATGAAATGAACTATGTGGAAAGAGATACTAGCAATAAACCTTTTAAATATAAGCTTACAGTATCGGGAAAAAATTATCTTTCTCAAAGGAATGAAGATACAGAAAATTTTAGTTTGTAGGATTTTAAAATCTATATAAAATGTTATAGTTAAAACAAGAAAAGATAACAGTTAACAAAATAAAAAATTTTTGAAAATTCTGGTAAAATACGAGTAAATTTAGTCGAGTTAAAATCTGTTAATTTATCTACATAGAAATTTATCTCTATTTTTAATTCTGCAGTGGAAATATAGGGGTAGAAAGTATCACTTTAACTAAATTAACATTGTAATAACACTGCAGTAGAAATATAGGGGTAGAAAGTATCACTTTAACGAAAATACAAAGTTATTTGTTAATGATGTTATTTATATTTCAATTTAAGAAAATTACCCTCTCCCCCTTTATTTCTATTCCAGTAATAAATAAAAAAATACATAATTTGAGATTAAAAAAAATATCTATTTTTAATTATTTAGTTAGTATTAGTTGATATTGATCTTTAAATGTAATTGTTAATAACAAGTTAAATGTATTATTAACATGTTAAAATAAATTTAAATTTGGATAAGAAAAACAGGGGTGTGGCTTATATTTCAGATGGTGAGAAAAATATACCTTGAGTGATGATTTACTTAATAACATTTTTGATAATGCTGTAAAAGGTATCCCTTTGATTAAAAATCGTAAAATGTTAACAATAGATTATGTGCCAGAAAAACTGTTCTTTCGTGAAGAAGAAACCCTAACTATAGCTCAAACATTATCAGTAGCATTAAAAGGCTCTAGACCATCAAATTTATTATTATTTGGAAAACCAGGTACTGGGAAGACAGCTGTTGTTAAAAATGTTATAAAAAAATTTAAAGAAAAATCAGCATCACTTGGAATAGAAATAACTGTCTCATTTGTTAATGCAAAACTCGCCAATACTGCCTATAAAGTACTATATGAAATTGCGGAAGAAATGTCTATCAATAAGATTGAAAAAAGAAATCAAGTCTATTTTACGGGGTTATCATTAGGAGAAGCTACTAATAGGATCTTGGATTTTATTAAGAAAAGAAAATTACATGTCATTTTTATTATCGACGAAATTGATTCTCTGGTAGATAAAAATGGAGATGATATTCTTTATAATTTTACGAGAGCAAATGAACAATTTCTAGATTCAGGATTTATTACATTAATAGGGGTTTCAAATAGCCTTACATTTAAAGATAAATTAGATCCTCGTGTTCGAAGTAGTTTAAGTGAAGAAGAAATTGTATTTAATCCCTATAAGATTATTCAACTTCAAAAAATATTGGCTGAGAGAGTTAAGTTAGCATTTTGTGAAAATGTCGTAACAGAGGGAGCTATAAATCTTTGTGCAGCTATAGCAGGAAAAGATAACGGTGATGCTAGAAAAGCAATAGACTTACTTAGAGTAGCATCTGAAATTGCAGAACGAGAAAAAGTAGCTAAAATTGATGAAAAATTTATTAGATTAGCTCAAAATAAAATAGAAAAAGATACTAATTTTGAAATAGTAAAAAATTCTACGACTCATACAAAGATAGTATTAATTGCAATTACCAAATCAAAAAATGGAAATACTGGTGATGTGTATGAAATTTATTCAAAATATTGTAAAATTATAGATAACGAACCACTCACTCAACGTCGTATAACTCAAATAATTAGTGAATTGGATCAACTAGGATTAGTAAGTAGTAACATTGTTAATCAAGGTAGGTATGGTAGGTCTCAAAAAATACGAATAACTATTCCTATGACTACTTTAAAAGATTCACTTAAAGATGATCCATTATTTGTTACATTGATAAATATTCTTGATTAAAATTAATCTGAAAAGGACGTAGAGTCGCAAGATTAACTAGAATGGCAATTCCTGGTGTAGGAGTTATACCCATAGTTTGTT
Source organism: Nitrososphaeraceae archaeon (assembly GCA_042138015.1). Classification (GTDB taxonomy): domain Archaea; phylum Thermoproteota; class Nitrososphaeria; order Nitrososphaerales; family Nitrososphaeraceae; genus TH1177. The sequence continues at coordinate 10,848 of JBHIVA010000020.1, forward strand.
GGAAAGGAGTCTGATCTTGCCAGGTACCTGAATTAACAATCAAGGTACCTCGATAATTCTGTACATCCATAACATGAATATGTCCAGAGTGTAATATATCCGGTATATCACTTATTACCATCATATCTTCTCTCTCCGGAGAGACAGGTGTTCGTTGTCCATAAATTGGAGATAAGTGTCTTGCTTTAAGTAATATCTTCATTGCTTCTGCAGGATTGGAATAACTTAGACCAGGTATAGTAGCAATAACATCATCTAACCCCTGACCATGATACATCAAAATTTTAACTCCATCTAACTCAATAAAGCTAGGATTTCCTAACATTATAAAATTTTTAAAAGTGTATAATTTTTCAGAATCTTTTATTGGTATTGCAGGTTGAGGTAATGCTCTTCTACCTGGGTCATGATTTCCAGGAATAACAAATACTTGAATTCGCTTAGGTATTTGTTCTAATAACTTAGTCAAATGATTTATTTGTTTATATATATTATTATATTTTAATTCTTTATCTTGATTAGGAAATATTCCTACACCATCAATCAAATCTCCACATATACATATAAATTTAATTTTACTTACTACCTCATTCTCTGAAGAATTCAACCAAGTCAAAAATCGTAAAAATTCTATTTCTTTAAAATATTTACTTCCTACATGAAGATCAGAAATTAAAGCAACATACGACTCAGTTTTACTCTTATTTGGTATATGATCTGGAATATCCGGAGATACAACATTTTTTATAACATAATTTGTTCCTTTATTTTCGATCTCTAACATAATCATTTGGTCAAGAGTTAACTTAGATACAATTTTTATTATTTCATCAGTAACAGCTAATACATTTATAATTCCAGTTTGATCATCAATTGTTAATTCAATACTATTTCTTTTAGATCGTTTAGACATTAATAAACCTGCAATTACAGACGAATTTGTACCTAAACCATCGTTATCCTGTATTTGATTAAAATTATATCCAGTCTTTACCTTATTACGGTATTTATTTATCCTCTGATTTTTTTTTACAAAAGCAATTTTATTAATACGTTTACTTCCTGGTCTCAAAGATAAAATTTTTAACAATTTAGTAAAACGGCTATTAAAAAGTGAAGTAAATCCATTTATTCCTTCAACTGGATTAATAGAATTACTAGAATCAAAAATTATTTTATGAGAATCTTTTATACTACTCTTTTCCTCATTTATAGATGATTTTATCGATCTGTATATAGATGAGCTTTTAAAAGTATTTTCAACTTGATTTTTTTTAATCTCATAATTATAATCACAAGTGTAAAATTTTAAATCATCAACACTAATAACCGAATTATCATTATTTTTTTTTTTGTATTTTACGACCTGTTGAATAATATTCATCCTATTAGAATCAATGTCTTTTAAAAAAATAAAAGCATTAGGATGAATTTGGTAACCATTAGATGAGATAAAAGATAATACATTTGAAATTTCTTTTTGTAAAGACAATGGTAAGAAATACGATAGCCCAAACTTATTTAATTATATTTCTATTTTTAACAAAGAGTCTTATTACCATAAAAATTCTTCAATAAACAGAAAACAGATTTTGAAAACACGTATATTTTATCTGGCAATAGGAATAATGGTTTTTATTATTTCGTATATTTTCGGAGCCAATACAAATATCAATCTAGATGAATCAAAAACAATAAAAGAACAATTTGAAGCAAAAATCAAAGGAATTGATGAATTCGGTATATTCTTTAATAATATTGTTATAGCATTAGGAATGTTTATTCCAGGGCTTGGAATAGGTCTTGGAATCTTCTCAGGATTTGGTACAGGACTAGTCTTTAGTGCTATTGCAGAAACCAATGTAACCCTTCGAAGTATTTCTCCTCTTTCAATACTTGTTACCCCTTTTGGTATCCTAGAGATATTTTCATATGGATTAGCTATATCAAGAAGTGGAATGATAATTTATGATTACTTTATAAAAAAAATTCCTTGGAGACAATTTCTCAAACCAACAGGAATTGAGATTATAATTGTTATTTCCCTTTTATTGACAGGAGCTATTATTGAATGGAATATGATTCAACAATTTACAAACACTCCACTCTAATTTTTTAAATTCGTATTTATAGAAAATCTTTAATATAATATTATAATATTTTCTCATTTAAAAATATTTTATAAATTTTTTATAAATATAATAGAAAAACAGGATAAAATTTTATAACTCATATATCTTTTAATTTATATTAATAATTTAATACATTAAGAAGTGATAATAAGAAAATGGAAGGAATAAAGATTCACTATACACCTAAATTTAAAAAAAATCCAGATATAATAGCAGCACTTCCAGACATGGGTAATGTAGCAGGACTATGCCAAAAACTATTATTAGATAAGATTGAGACAAAGCTTTTTGCAGAGATTTTTGCTTTCTGGCCTAACTACGTAACCTATAAAAAAGGAATTATCAATTATACACAATCCAGCTATAAATTTTATGCTAATACAAAATATAATATTATATTCTTTACAGGAGATTTTAATCCTTCTGATCCTCGAAGATTATATGAAATATGCTACGAAGTTCTAAAAATAGCTAAATTATTTAATGTAAAAACTTTATATTCTTTTGGGGCTTCATTAAAACCAGTAAAGACAATAGAAAAAATTGTCTATGTAGCGGTTAATAAACCACATCTTATCAAATCTATGCAAATCAAAAATATACAAGTTCTTGAGGAGGAAGATGGACAAATAACAGGTTTTAATGGTTTAATATTAGGAATAGCTCAAGAACATAATTTAGATGCTATTTGTATTCTAGGAGAGATAGATAATCCAAATGTAATTCAGCCAAAAACAGCTCAAGAAATACTCAAAGTCTTGTTAAAAATATTAAATCTTTCTTTTATCGATCTATCAGACTTAGATGAAGAAGAAAAAAGAAAAAAATTTATGGAACAACAAATGAATTATTTTAGTAATATAATAAAAGAAAATAATCTTCCTGGAATAACATAGTAATAAAATTTTTATCATCTCATCTATTCTTTATTTAAAATCTAAATATGATTGTCTCTTATTCTGATCTATTACCATAACAGAAAGATCACTAAATTTTCTATTTTCTAAATCCGCGATTTTTCCTCTAAAAATAGTTTCATTATTAGAATCGGTCAAATTTTCAAAAACCCATACATCTATTTCTGAGGTATTAATTCCATTTCTTTTTAAAAAAATGGCAATATCTGATTCCATAAAATTTTTTGATAAATCACTTGGCCAAGGTCGAGGAACTAAAATAACATTTTTTCTATCTAAAACTGTCTTTAATAATTCAATTTTTTTTAATTCTATATCAGATGAAACATGAAAACTTATTATAAAAGATTTATCTAAAGGAATTCTCGATTTTGAAGAAGCAATTTGAATAGAACTTATCCCAGAAACAATTTCAACATTTTCGTCACCGAAAATCTCTAATAGACGATCTACAACCTCAGATTCGGAAAAATTTACATCTCCGGTAAAAGGAACCAGACAAAATTCATCCTCCTTCATCTTCCTATATACATATTGATATGATGATTCTTGATTTTTCATATTTACTTCATATATAAATTGATTTTTTTTATCTAAAAGATGCTCAATAGTTTTCAAAGTATATTTATAACCAACAATATAATTCGATAATTGGATTTTTTCTTTTACTATATCAGTAATGTATTTTTTGTCTCCTGGACCAACTCCTACAACAAATAATTTTTTTGGCATGACAGGATAGATAAATAAAATAGAACCCTAATAATATCATAATTTTTTAAAAAATATTATATGGGTAAAAAATAATATGACAAAATAATACAATAATTTTGACATTCTCCTCATTATATAATTTTCTTAACGATTTGTTATGAGCGAACTAAAGCTCGAATTTGTAGGTAAACAAGTTAAGGACATGTATGGTACACTTATGGGAACAGTAGTAGGAATTATCACAGACACAGACGGTTCTATTGAATCCGTTAGCGTAGATTGTGGTGATTCTGGCTTAAAACCATTGCCTTATGAACAATTATTAGTTCAAGGAGATTATGTAATTTTCATACCAAGATGGAGATTAGATGCTCAAAAATTATTCAGGCAAAAAAATCTAACTCTAAAAAGAATCAAAGCACTTCAACAATTAGTTGAGGAAGATGATACAATGAAAGACGATGCTGAAATAGTGTACTCAAGATATGAAAAAAAACTAAAAGATTTAGAAGATAAAGAAAAATCAATTAATCAAAAGTTGATAGAAAGGATTGATGAATTAGAAAAATCAACTAAAGATATTAAATCAATTTTGTTTGATTCCAAATTGCAATATAAAAGTCATGAAATAACAGAAGAAACTTATCTACAAGTTACACGATATACGAAAGAATTAATGGATCATATTAACTTAGAAAAGGAGGAAATTAGTAATATAAAGATTAGACTTCAAGAGCAGAATTTAGAAAATACATTGCCACCACCTACTTTACCACAAAAAAATACAACAGGAAATACTACTCTATATAACACAAATTTAGTTAGCGAAAATTCGGATACTATTACTCCAGTTTCAGCAACTGATACCACAGATTCTGTTAATCAAGTTTCAGCTACTGATACTACCACCACTTCCACCTCCTCCTCAACAATTGAAAATACTACAATTGAAAATACCACAGATTCTGTTAATCAAGTTTCAGCTACTGATACTACCACCACTTCCACCTCCTCCTCAACAATTGAAAATATTCAAGATAATAATCCTAATACAAAAGAAGAATCAGAAAATTCAACTTCCCAAGAATCATATACAAAACCCAATAAAGAAAGAACATACTATGATAATGAAAATGAAACTAACTGGCTAGATCAAGTAATTAATAGCTAAAAATATCCATCTATTCATCTATTTTTTAAAATATTTAACTTTTTATATGAATTAAAATTTTGATCTATACAATAATTTTTATGTAAATACATTCATCTAATTATTCAGTAATTCTATTAAGTATCGATTAAAATTAAAATATTTAAAAAATAAAAGGAGTATCTGTTTTCTTCAAACAATTACTATTAGAATTTGACTGGAGTTTGTAATAATTCTCCAATCTCATTATGCATCTTGAGGAAATTTAACCCTTTTTCTGTAGTCTTGTAGGTCTGAGTTCCATCAAGATATTCTAACAGGTTGTTCTCAATCAAAACAGAAAGATACTCTCTTAATTGTGCATAACTTAGGAAAGCTTTGTACATAATTTTTGTCTTGGTTGCTCCTCCATTAGCTGCCTCTAGTATCATTGCTACTATTTCTGTTCTACTTCTGTATTTCACGATCATCATACACAATAATTATTTATTTTAATATAATGCCAAAATGTAGTATAACATTATTCTATTTCAAGAGTAAATTGAGTAAAAATATTTAAAAACATCATTTTATTTATTATTATTTGAACAAATTAAAACAAACTTTTTGCATTATAAGCATTAAGAATAAAAGTTAAATTATTAAGTTAATTAGTACAATAAATATAATAATTAATTAATGATTTTATCTTTTAGTATATTGAATGCTTGAAAATGATTATATAAATAATAATTTGAAAATTACCTTACAACCGGGAGCATTTAAAAAAAAAAGAAATGAATCTTTATCTAATATAGAAGAATTTTGGGCAGAAGAAGCGAGAAAATTATTATGGTTTAAACAATGGAATAAAATACTCGACTGGGATCCACCATTTGCCAAGTGGTTCATTGGTGGATTATTAAATGCTTCAGTCAATTGTTTAGATAGACATGTAGAATCGGAGAATAAAAACAAAGTTGCTTTGATTTGGGAAGGAGACAATGAAGAAACTAGAATACTAACATATTATCAGTTATATCAAAAGGTTAACCAATTTTCTAATGCATTAAAAAATCTCGGTATTACTAAAGGAGACCGTGTAACAATTTATCTTACTATGACTCCAGAACTTCTCATAGCAATTTTAGCATGTTCACGCATTGGAGCTACACATAACGTTATTTTTTCTGGTTTTAGTTCTCAAGCATTAGCAGATAGAATTAATGATGCACGATCAAAAATAATTATTACAGCAGATCTGGGATTTAGAAGAGGAAAGATAGTAGAACTAAAGAAAATAGTTGACCAGACCATTGATGATCTTCCTTCAATACAAAACGTAATTGTATTCAAAAGGAGTTCAAATTCTATCAAAATGACAAGTAAAGATGTATGGTGGCACGATATTATTAAAAATCAAAAAACTTATTGTCAACCAGAACAAGTTGAAAGTACTCATCCACTCTTTATTCTTTATACTTCTGGAACAACAGGAAAACCAAAAGGAGTAGTACATGGAACTGGTGGTTACCTGACACATCTTTATTCTACAGCAAAGTGGGTATTTGATTTTAATAAACAAGATATTTTCTTTTGTACAGCTGATATTGGATGGATTACTGGACATAGTTATATAGCTTATGCTCCACTGATGCATGGAGTCACAGAACTTATTTATGAAGGAACACCTGATTATCCTCAGCCAGATAGATATTGGTCCCTAGTTGAAAAATATGGTGTAACTATATTATATACAACACCAACGGCGCTGAGAATGTACATGCGTTATGGGAATGAAATTCCTCATTCATTTGATTTATCTTCTTTAAGATTATTAGGAACAGTGGGGGAGCCAATAAACCCTGATGTGTGGATGTGGTACTTTACTAATATTGGAAAGGAAAAATGTCCTATTGTAGATACTTGGTGGCAAACAGAAACTGGAGGAATAATGATTAGTCATTGTACCGGAATAGAAACCATGCCCATGAAACCAGGGTCTGCTATGTTTCCTATGCCTGGAATTGATCTAGGCATAGTGGATGAAGAAAATAAATACTTATCCCAAAATCAAAAAGGATATCTCATCATTAAAAAACCCTGGCCTGGAATGCTTCAAACATTATGGAGAAATGATAAAAAATATAGAAATAATTATTGGAAATCATTTCAAGATGAACTTTGTTATTTTACAGGAGATTATGCAATAGTGGACAATGAATCCTATTTTTGGTTATTAGGAAGATCTGATGACGTTATAAAAATATCCGGACATAGATTAGGTTCTACTGAATTAGAAAGTACCTTTGTATCTCATAAATCCGTAGCAGAAGCAGCAGTGATAAGCAAACCAAATAATACAAAAGGAGAATCTATCACAGCATTTATAGTGTTAAAAAAAAACCATGTTAAATCAGAAAAACTTTATCAAGAATTAATCCAACACTTGCGAAAGAAAATAGGACCAATTGCAACGCCAGATGAAATTCACTTTGTAAATAAACTTCCTAAAACACGAAGTGGAAAAATTATGAGAAGGTTACTAAAATCTATAATAACTGGAGTAAAAATAGGTGATACTACAACACTAGAAGATGGAACCTCAATTGAAGAGATTCAAAAAATCTATAATGAAATAAACAAAAAAATAATTAAATAAAAAATAACTGATCTTTGGTGATATGATAAATACCTTTTAATGTAAATTCAAGATCAAAAAATTCAAATCAAAGACATATTTTATATGATTCAATTTGGTTCGAAAGGCAGCTGTATTGATACCAGCTGCTCTTGTATCTTTTTCTATTGGCTTAGCAGGAATTATTTTTATGCCTGATGAAATCAAAAACAGATCAATTGATTTTGATAGAGGAACAATCAAAATAGATGATTCTATAATAAATGTCGAAATAGCAGAATCTGATGCGGAAAGACAAAGATGGTTAATGTTTAGAGAAGATATGTTTCGATCAAATTCCGGAATGATTTTAGTTTATCCACAATTAGATTTTCATGGGTTATGGTTGCTAAATATATTATACAATTTAGATATCATGTGGTTTGATGAAAAGGGAAATCTTATCTATATGAAAAAAAACGCAAAACCTTGTGAAAATATACTCGATCCTCAAAAATGCACATTTAAAACTACAATTCCTGCCAAATATATTGTAGTATCATCATCTGGTTTTATAAAAGAAAATAATATAACTAATATGTCAAAATTAACTATAATTTCAATATGAGTTGAATTTTATTTTAATTTTCAGTGATTATATTATAGTTATACTATTCAAATAAAAATATTATATCACTGTTATACATTTGACATAGGGTTTAAATAGTTTCAGAAAGAATCGAACAACAGAATTAAAATGCCAGTAGCAATAATTCCAGATATTAGTGAACAACATTGTATTGGGTGCGCACTATGTGTAGAAATATGTACTGCTCTTGGTCCAGATGTTCTTAGAGTAAAACCAGTTGAAGGCTGGAAAAGAGGTAAAGCCTTTGTATTTTATCCAGAACGATGCATCTCTGATGGTGCATGTATAGGTGTCTGCCCAACAAAGGCAATATTCTGGATGAGACCAATGGATTATACACCAGGACAACCAATCCCATTAAAGAAGGGCGCATTATTTACAAAAGGTTGGGAAGAAGGTTAAGTTCCACCTATTTTTATTTTATTTTTTAGTATTATTAAGAACTAAATATAATTATATTTCACACTTGCTATACAATGCTATACAACGTATTATTATAACGTCTTTTTAATAAAAATTAAACCTCTGTTAACGATATTATAATTCAATAAGACATTGGTTAATTTATTATACTCAAATATTATTTTCTTAACTGTTGGTTAATTTAGATGACTCCTTTTTAGAGGAAGAAAAGCGAATCCTCTTATTTCATTTTTCTAATATCGACAAATCTGTTTTTGCAATAATAACACCTAGACAGGTGGATCGTGGTGCATTAATGTCAAGATATTCAAGATCTGATAAAACAATGCGCAGAATATTTCTAGATGAATTCATTAAAAATCCTAATCGAGGTGAGGAATTTTATAAAAAGGTTCTATTAGAGTATGGTGACGACTCTGTTGCAGAATTGGGAGAATCACAAATAGCCATAGAATCTGTATCTAATATAGCTGCTAAAAATATACAAGATCATAGAATAGGATTATCATATTTAGAAAAATCTTCTAGATATGTTTCTTTTAATAAGAAAATTAAAGGAGAATATAAATATCTAAGAGAAAACAAAATAATGAATTCATCATATGCTGACATGTATATCGAAGCCTGTGATTTCGCTTTTGATACATATTCAAAAAGTATTGAACCACTACAAAGATTTATTTCTGAAGTTGAACCGATAGAAAATCTTCAATTCTATGATTCGCAAGCTAATCAAGAAACAGATTTTAATAATTTAAAGAATCATGAAGATATCAAGGCTGCACAGCGTATATACAATAGTACCATAAAATCCAAGTCTTTAGACATTTTACGTGGAATTTTACCTGCTTCAACCTTAACTAATATGGGAATTACTGGAAATGGAAGAGCATTTGAATATTTACTTACAAAAATGTATTCTTCATCCTTATATGAAATGAATAATTTAGCTGATCAACTATATCAGGAACTTAATTCTACAATATCTTCATTCGTAAATAGAGTAAAAAGTAGTCATGGTAGATCAATGCAACATTATATTAAGGAAACAAAAAATATAATTCTTGAATTAACACGTTCACATCTTTCTAAAATTATTCTAGATCAAGATCCTGATTATGTAAATTTATTATATTTTGAAAATAATTTTGAAGCAGAAATTAAAATAGCTTCTGCTATCTTATATGAACAAGCCCAAGGTCACTCTCTTGCAAAAATAACCAATTATGTTAAATCCCTATCTAAAGAAGAAAGACATAAAATTATTAATATTTATACTAGTTTACGGACTAACAGAAGACAACGTCCAGGACGAGCCTTCGAAATGATAGATTATACATTTGAAATGTTTACCAATTTTGGTATGTTTCGTGATCTTCATAGACATAGAATATTGACATTGGAAAGGCAATTGTTGTCTACTAAACATGGATATGATATACCGAAGGAAATTATTGATATAGGAATTGTCAAGGATTTTAAGGATTGTATGTATAAATGTGATGAAGTATACAAAAATCTTGTTAAAGAATATCCAGAAGAAGCACAATATGTAGTAAATTTTGCGTATAGATATCCATATTTTATGAAATTGAATCTAAGAGAAGCAACACATATGATTGAATTGAGAACCTCACCTCAAGGACATCCCGATTATCGCAGTATATGTCAAGCTATGTTTAATAAGATAAAAATTGTACATCCAATACTCTCTAAGGGAATAAAATTCGTTGATCTTAATAATTATAAATTAGAAAGACTAGCAAGTGAAAAAAAACTAGAAAAGAAAAGAAGAAATATAAAGTAAAAAATGAGATATATTTTTATTTATTTATAAAATAACAATCTATACAATATTAACCAAACCATTTTTCCAACGATTCACTACGTTTTTCTTGAACTTTTTTTAATCTTTCTATAGATATTTCAACTCTTTCCTTTGAAAAATCCATTTTACCACACAAGAAATCTATAATTCTATTATAATCTGGTTTATTAAATTCTATATTTTTCATCTGGAAATCTTTTGGATAAAGAAAAATTTCTCTAATTTCTTTATAAGGAATATTCTTCAAACTATCTTTTATTTTATCAATATTTTCTAATTTTCCATTTTCTCTAATTAGTTTTAAAGCTGTCTTTGGACCAATTCCTTCGAAGCCTCCTGGATTAAAATCTGTACCAATTAAAATTCCTACATCAATCAATTGTTCTAATGATAATTTAGTTGATTCTAATAACAAAGATTGACGAATAATTTCTGGTTCTACATTTACAAATTTATTTTTATTAGGGACTTTTCTTCTACCACTTATTGTTAAATTACGAATCAATCTTTTTGCTCCAAAGAGTAGTGAATCATAGTCTTGACTTCCACAAGCAAAAACAATCTCATTTTTTGTTAAAAATGATGCAGTTGCCTCTCCCTCTGATGGTGCCTGAATAATAGGAATTCCCAAAAACTCTAAAATTTTTTTTGATTGTTCTATTATTTTATCTGTCAATATAACAGTACCTTGGCTATATTTTCTAGCATCTTCCAATCTTCCTTCCGCTAAAGCTAACTCATATTTCTGGGATGCTTCTTGCTTCATTTTTCTTCTTCGCTCAATTTCTTTAGATTTTAACTGGTGAGGCATTCCGTCAAATATATACACCATTTTTATATTTTCTGCTAAAAAATTCATATTTCTATAAAATAATCCGCTTAAATGACTTGTTATTTCTCCATCATTATTGGTAAGAGATTCACCTGTCGGACCACGAATAGTAGCAAGAAATTGGTAAATTGTATTATATGCATCAATAGCTATTATTTTATCTGATAGTTCAGAAAGTCTAACTGGTGAAGCAGTAATTATTGGTTTAAGATTTATACCCATTATCCAAACATATCAAATCATCTCTTTTATCTTTTTAAAAGTAAATAACAATGACAGAAGATAAGAAATAAGTTATTTTATAAATCATATAAAAAAATCTAACAGAAATTTGAAAGAAAATATTAACAATTTTTAAAAATAATAAAGAAAGATACAAAACTATTTATCTTTAGAATCTATACGTTAATTTAATATAAATTCTATAACATTAAATTCATACAATAAAATGCTAGATTTGGAATAAACTAAAATTATAAATTCCAATATGTCACTAATCCTACAAAACTGGAAATCAAGATATCATTATATTTATTCATTACATAACTATAAAACAGAAATTCTTTAAAAGTTTAACAATAATATTATTTTCATTCAACAAATAAAGAATCACTTAAAATAAACCTCTAATTTGAAGTTTAAATTATCTTTTACTCAATATAAATAATTTAAATCTATAGTCACAATAATATCAGTCTATTTATTTTTAATCTATTTTTCTATTTCCTAGTATATGATGTGGTTATAGCAATAACCATCCAATCCAATAAAATAGATATTACCAAAAAATCTTTAATTATTAAAATTAATAAAATATATTATAATGAAGTTTAAAACTCACTCTGATAGACCAAATATTACAGACAATTTAGGAGTTGTGATCGATATTGTATTAAAGTTAATAACTAGATTAGATAACGAATCAAAAATTTCTTTAAAAATGTTATTGACAGAAATAGAAAAAGTTCATACAAAGATCATTAACATATTCTCACAATTCAACGAACTTGATAATGATTCCATATTTCAAGATCAATTTAGATCAAGATATTATAACTTTAAAAAATCGTATCAAAAAAATCTTGAAGATGTAGAATATAATTGTGATTTGGTTAAAAAAAGATTGGATTATCTAATAGAAAATCATAAATGGAACTATAACACATTTGAAAAAATTTTAAGTATTCTAAAAAAAAATAATTCTAATGTTAATAATAAACTTCTAGAAAATCTAAAAAATATTATAAATGATTATTATTCTAATAATAAAATAATTTACAAAGTATATAAAGAAATACAAAAAAATCTCGATTTAGAACTAAATGATATCAATTCTACATTTAACAAAAAAGATGTAACAACTGCTCGTATGAAACTACAACTATTTTTCCAAAACTCTGAATATGAAATAGAAGATATTAGACAATTATTAAAATTTCTTAATAAAATAAATAATTATTTATAATATTTGAATTAGGCGGGAAATAAATATCTATTTAAATATCGTTTTATCTATTTTACATTAGTTCACAACGTTTGAATTCGTAGTGCCTATTGGATAATTGGTAATTGTAACTATACAAAAGATAATATTTCATTTATTGAAAAAATAATTTAATAATAAATTATATTAAATAAAATCAAAAAATTATTTTAATTTCCTTTCTAGCATCATTCAAATATGCCAATTTAATTCATGATCTTTTTTTTCTTCTTCGTTAGGAAATCTTGTATTACAATAAGTACATTTATGAAAAGGTATTAATTTTATAAAATGTAGATATTTATCTTTGCTAAAATCTTGTTGATATAATTCTTTTTTATAATTTTCTATTAACTCTCTTAGAGCATAATCCCAACCATGTTTTAGATTTTCAATATTATCAGACTCAGCAATTGGATGTGTGTATATCTCATTAGGATTAGTTGATGTAATAAATTCTACTCTATCCTCTTTTATATCCTTATCCAATAATAATCGGATAGCATATTCATTACCATCATCATTCGTCCATAGCTGAATTTTCTTGTGAATAATATTGTCCATAGTTGCAAGTTTTTTAATATCATAATCTTCAATCTTCCTATTCTTTTCTAAGTAATCATTCATTTCATTTTTATCATGATCTGACAAGTACAAATTAAGAGAATGTCAAGATTTTAAGTATTTAGTAAAAATGTAATACTATATTAACGGAATTTTAGCTAAATTATATTTGTTTATTGTTAATTTATATTAAAAGATATGTAAATTAGAAATTTAACATTAAAATCTTTTTTATCCTTTAATACGAAAAATATTATTGTTTGAGCTAAGGTTGATATTTATGTAGGAAAAATTGAATCATTTATTAATATTTTTAAATTATTTGTATGTTATTATTTTACAATTTTTAATAGACTTTCTAATATACATTACTAGCAAATAGTTTTAATTCTTTTATTATTAAAAACTTCTATACAAAAACACTAAGATCAAATTAGAATATGACTAATAAAAAATAATAGAGAAGAAATTTCAAAGTTATTTTTGAATTATTGATAAACCATGTTTCTGTGTAAGATTTAATCTTGATTTATATTTCTTATTTCTAGGTCTTGTCCTCAATCTATAACCACAACACGGACAATAGAAACCTCCCCATATCATAAAGACTTGACAAACTTGACAGCGTTTCTGTCCCGATAAATATCTACCAATATCAATTGGTTTTAAAGCTTTATGACGTACACAAATACCTTTACAAACCAATTTAAATTACTTTTCTTTTTATTTGGAACGTTAAACTACGAATAGTATAATTTCGAAAAAATAAATTGGGTAGGTTACATAAACTTTGATTAAACAAAATAGGATTCAATCTCTTTTAATCTATCTAAAGATCCTTCGCATTCCCTAAGATTCATAAATTCTTCTCCAGTCTTAACCTTTTGTAAAAAAGATATAACTTCTTCATTACTTACTCCATGTTTGATATCATATTTTATTTTTCTTTGAACTTTATTTATTCCACCATAACGTTTGTGGATTCTCAATTCATATCTACTAGCATCTGGAGGAAGTCCTTTGATATGTTTTATAATTGTCTTTTCCATGCTTTTTACATGCCATTCTTTCATAGGAAAAATATTTTGAATCAAAAAAAATCAACGTACTATATACTATAGCGATATATAATACAATCTATTAAAAACCTCATTTTTATTATTAATTTTACATAAAAATTTTATTTTCCCATTTTTATCTTCACAAGGAAATTCTTTAAAAAAGATCATAATTAAATAAACCTATATCAATTAAATTTTACTGGTATTAGCAAGCATAAAAAAATTTCAATCTACAATCCCTTTTGTATCATTATTTATCATTATTTAACCTTAATTTTTATTAGATCAGAATTTTTTCCAGCATATCTTATAATTTTTTTTATAAAATAATAAATTATTAGCAAATTAGAAGTTTCTATATTTATAATTAATACAAGTTAATTTAAAACCTCATAAATAATGGCATTATCTATATTTTTAAACCACAATAATTAAAACTTAGAATATCATTCGTTTGTATATAAATGAATGATATATTAATAATTGTTTATTCAATAATTCCATCAACCATAACTATACTGGGAAAAGAAATTTCACTTTTTTCAATTCTGATCACTGCAATAATTTTTGTGATAGGGTTAGCATTAGCTAAATTTTTTAAAGCTTTATCAAATAAACAATTAAGTAATAAACTTCCATCAGAGGTAAGAAATCCATTTAGTAGGATGATCTATTACTCTATTCTTGTAATTACTCTTATCTCAGCTATAAGTTATTCTGGTGTAGATCTTTCTGGTCTTTTTATTGCTGGAGGAATAGCTGGAATAATCATAGGTTTTGCAACACAATCATTATTTTCAAATGTAATTTCCGGAATTTTTTTATATCTTGACAAACCAATGAAAATAGGAGATCCAGTATTAATTACAGGTTCACTCCCAGATGTTACAGGAGTTGTAATAGAGATTTCACTTTTTTCGTGTAGATTGCAACTATTTGATGGCACTCATGTACGACTTCCGAATACAGAAGTTTTTTCTTCTAAGATACAGAATTTTAAAAATACTGTTGCAAGAAGAATAGAAGTTTTAGTTGGTGTATCATATAACGGAAATATTGATAACATAAAAGAAATCATTAAAGAAATTATTGATAACGAATCTTTTATTTTAGTAGAACCAGAACCAGCTATATATATAGATAATTTTGGAGATTCTGCTATAAACTTAAAAATTTGGTGTTGGACTCCAGTACCTGTGTATCTTGATGTAATGAAAATATTATTAGAAAAAATAAAAGTTAGCTTTGACAAAAATAATATAGAAATACCATTTCCGCAAAGAGTTGTATACATACATGAAAATAAGGATAAATTTAACAATTCTAAATTAGGATAAATATTTGTTTGCACATATAGAGGTAAGTACTTATACTTTTGTTGTGAAAGAATAATGAATAATAAATTTAAGCGCTATAAAATTAATGATAGAGAACAACAAGGAACAAAAATTGATTTTGATAATTATACTTTGTATTTTAAAAGACATGAACATTCATTACTATATGAAAAGAGAATTGAAAGTAATGTACTTAAAAGGATATTGTTAAAACCATATGAAATAAGAAGTGATGAGATCGGAATTTTTCCGATACTTAATAGAAACATTGGAACATTATACCTAAATTATATTCTTATTAAATTTAAAACAGAAGTAATAGTACCTAAAAATGCCAATATAATAATATATGCAACTATTCCAATAGATATAGGTATTTTTAGCTATCAAAAACATGATGAAACATTAATTGATAATATTTGTCTAAACAAGATAAAATTTACATTGTATGGTAAACCAGAAAAAGGAATTATATGTAGATATAAAGAAGCTGAAATAAATGAAGAAAGATTAACTAAAAAATATGAAGAAGCGCTTGTAAAAATAATTATAAAAAATAATCTTGAAAATTCTACGATTGTAAATAAAATTGTAATTCCAGTGGATGATATTATGATCGATTATGAAAATGATGATTGCTTTATTCCTGGAAATATAGAGTTCGAGTTGAACTCGTTGTTTGGGAAAAATATAGCAACTGTACATTTAAGGAGTACAAGGGTAAAAGGCAGGAAATATCTTAATATGAATTATAATATACCTAAATTTACAATGGAATGGGGTTACTGAAACCTCTATTGACATATAAACAAACAAATCATGGAAATTGATTATTTGATTATTAATAAAATGTTTATACCTTTTTAATTACAAGAAATATTCATTAATAAATTGACTTTTATGTGAAGATTATATATTTAACAAAGATTTTTGAATTAATTATAATAAAATCTTTCACTGATATCATTGTTTTAACAATTAGATTAATTATTTATAAGTTAAAGAACATTTTTTTATCTAATTAACGTAAATGAATGTAATGGCAAACCACACACATAAGAAGGAATGTGAAAATGTTCTAATATTACAAGGAGGAGGTTCATTAGGTGCATTTGCGTGTGGAGTTTGTAAAGCATTTGCAAAAAAAAAGGTAGAATTTGATATAATAGCAGGAACTTCAATAGGAGCAATTAATGGAGCAATAACTGCAGGAAGTATAAACAACGATCCATCTAAAGATTTAGAGAATTTTTGGTTAGAAATAGCAGAAAGTAGTCACAGAATAATACCAGATATATTTACATTAGATTACGATAATCAAAATAATATAATTAAATTTAAAAGGTCACCCTCAGCATCATTAAATGCTGCACTATTTGGTGTTCCAAAATTCTTTATTCCTAGATGGTATAATTGGAGCGAATTTGTTGTTGATTCACTAAATAAGAAGGAAAATATTAAATCACCATGGGAATGGACATATATATACGACAATACCATACTGAAACAAACAATCGAAAAATATGTAGATTTTAGAAAACTTTCTCCTCAAGCGAGACAAAAAAATATTAAAAATAATAATGATAAAAAGGATATACGACTAATAATAACTGCGGTGGATGTACTCTCCTCTAACCCAATTATATTTGATAGTTATAAAATACAAATAGAAATGAAGCATCTTTTGGCTACTATTGGATATCCTCAATATGGATTTCCTTGGGTAGAAGTAAATAACGGGGTTTATGCATGGGATGGGTCCCTGTTAAGTAATACTCCAATAAGAGAAGTCATGATGGCTTCTCCAAGCAAGGATAAAAATATCTTTGTTGTAGAAAACTACCCTAAAGAGATAGATAAACTTCCAGAAAACATGGCTGAAGTTCAATCAAGAGCTAAAGATATACTTTTTACTGATAAGGATCATAGTCTTGAAAAAATGTCAAAACTTATAACTAGACATATCAATTTAATAGAAACACTTTATGATATTTTTGAAGCTCATGACCAATCAAAAATAGATAAAGAAATAATTCAATATATAAAAAAAGAGCACAGAATACTAGTAGAAAAATTTGGCGCGAAAATTTTAGACATAAAGAAAATTAGTAAAGATAACTTTAAATCTCCATATACCCTACAGAATGCTGACTTTTCAATAAATACTATTAAAGAACTTGTAATTCAAGGGGAAAATAAAGCATTAGAGGTTTTAAATAATTTATAATAAATAAAACCTGATCACAAATAAACCATTCAATTGATCATATATTTTAAAGACTTAAAGATACAACATTTTAGACACTTAAAATTACATACAATAAAAAATAACTAGCTCATATCAAATTAGTTAAAAATAAATTATATTTTACAATTATTAATAATATTGCAAGATTACAATTTAAATTTTAATCAAGTCAATGAAGATATTGTAAAATGTATTAAATGTATAAGATTATCTGAATACATCAAAGATATAGGTAAGAAAAAAGTAAAAAGATACATAAACTCAAATTATTGGTCAAAACCTGTATCTGGGTTTGGAGATATAAATGCCAAATTGATGATAATTGGTCTAGCACCAGCAGCTCACGGAGGAAATAGAACAGGAAGAATGTTTACAGGAGATAGTTCAGGAGATTGGCTAATAAAAGCTTTATATAAATTTAATTTATGTAACCAACCATATAGTAATGACATAAATGATGGATTAGTTCTAAGAAATGTTTACATAACTTCAATAGTAAAATGTTCTCCACCAAAAAATAAACCTTTACTTGAAGAAATCAATAACTGTGAAGATTATTTAAGAAAAGAATTAAAACTATTAGCTAAAAGTAGTAAAGTATTTTTAACTTTAGGAAAATTAGCCTTTGATGAATTTTGTAAAATTCATGAAATAAAAAATATAAATTTTAGACATGGACTTATATATCCAATGAAAACTGATAAAGTATTAATATCATCATATCATCCCAGTAAACAAAATACGAATACAGGGAAATTAACTTGGGCAATGTGGATAAATATTTTCAGAAAGATCATAAATATTTTGATTTAATAAATACAAATAAGTTTATTTTAGTTTATTATAGATCAAGATCGATAGATGTATTTCTTTTAGGATATCTACTTTCTATGGCTTGAACATTTTTCCATTTTTTCCTTACAAAGGAAGGAAAATTAGAGAAAGGATTTTGTTTTCTATACTCTATTAGATATCTAACTGTTTGACTATTTGAAGGCGATCCAGTTCCTGGAGTTAAGCCACATTCTTTTATATTATCAACCAGTTTATATTTTCTATTAATATCATCTAATTCTTTTAATCTTGCGTATCTAGATACTAATGATGCTACTTTGCAAACTGTATATTCTTCATCCGCTGAATGCTTAACAATTATTTTATGACCTTTTTTAGTCAATCTAGATAAGAATGTTCTTAACTCGTTAGAAACACCATAATCATCAACTACTATAACAGAATTTGAAATTTTATTTATTATTTTAGAAATTAATTCTATATATCCTTTATCTAGCAAAACTATTTTCGAATCAGAATCAATTTCATTCGGTGTATATCGTTTAATTATAAATCTAAATTTATTTGTAGTTTTGTCTATTAATTTATTAACTTCAAAATGATCTAATTGACGGATATTCTTATGCTTAATTAAATCATCTATTTTTTTAAGGTTATTATGATTTATTAAAGCACAACCCAAATACATTGAACCAAATGTTTCACCAACTCCTGCCTCATCACACCCAATATGAAATTTATAATTTAAGTTTTCTTCTAATGGTATTTGTTTAGTATCTTTTTCAATCTCAATTGGAATAATTTTGGAGACAATATTAATTAATTCTATATAGATATTATTATCTGGATTTGACTGTATCATTAATTTTTTATTTTCATAATAAGTAAAACTAACTTTCTTTTTTTCCTGTATTACTTCAAAAGCATCTTTTATCCCATTACTTCTAACTTTTGATTTAATAAGGAAACTTCCTTGAATTAATTTCTTTATAATATTATAATTTTTATCATTTAATTCTTTAATTACTATCCATGGTTTCAAACTATAGTAAAAATATTTTTAATAATAATAAACATGACTATTTAGACAAAGTTTTCAAATTTTAACAAATGAATTATTAAATCTAATAAAATTGATTAAATTACTATAATTTACAGAACTAAGTCTATTTTTTTATTTTATACTATTTTAATAAAGTAAATAATATAATTTGGAGAATATAAAAAGCATTTTTGTCGATTTTTAAAAAATAAGTATCTAATTTAATTTTTTATTTTCTATTTCTTTCTCTTCTCTTTTTCTCTTCTCATTTTTTCGATATTCTTTATATGCATCTCCAACATATGTTGATGGTGATTCTAAATTTTCTTCCGAAGCTTCTATATTACTCATCATTATTAGGTGGATTATATACTATAAAACGATTAAAATAATCAGTTTTGATTTGCTTTTAAAGATAAATGAAAAAATTTAATCAATTCATAATTTAATGATCATAAATTTACCGAGTAGTGATCTAAATTGAATTATGTAGATAAAGCTGTAAATAGTATTAGATATTTATATTTTAATAAATTTTACATTTGATGTTTTAATTTTTGATGTTCTCCTAATTCTCCTAAGTCTTTGAATTTCTTCTTGCATATATCACAAAATAACGGATTCAAGTTTGGTTCTTTATAATCAAATCCTGGATCTGACCCCATATTTTAATAAAGTCATCAAACTATAAAAATCTTATAAAAAATCTAATAATTTAAAAAATTTATAGACAAAAAGGTAATTATTTTTAGCATATTTTAACATAATTATTTTCTCAGATATATTGAAATTCTTTATTTACGTTTAAAGAAACTATACTAATTAATAATCAATATATTATTTATAGTACTAATTACATACTTATGAATAAAAAATTAAATTTTTGCTGGCAGAATAAATACATCTTCTATTGAATTGGAAAGACTCTTACCATCTATTGAAATTATTTCTACTTTTATGATATAGTCATTTGGTTCTACTAGTATAGGTCCTTCAATATGAAACGTACCTGTAATGGGAGAACTTATATCTGGACCATATGTTGTAGTCTTTATAGTAGATGTTGAAAGAGAGGGAATACCTGTAGCATCAGTTTTATTATTTTTATTGGATACATTTTGATTTGAAATGTTTAATTCTGTGGAATTCTCCTTCTTCATTGCAAATGTAGACACATTGTTATTTAGTATATCAGCTTTTTTAATTTGTTTTGGAATATCTTTAATCACGGTTATAGGTACAATCTCTAAATCTAAAATCCCATCAATGTCAGTAAATTGTCTATTATATATCTGATTGTCCATTGTAGCATCGTATATTGATACATTATATGTCATCTTAAGTGGTGGTGGAAGAGTTATACCCTGTGGTATGAAAGATAATACAAGTCTTCCAAGTTCAGTAAATTTGAATGGCAAATTTCCTCCTATCCTCATCTCCATGTTTTTACCTAATTGCACAAGATCTCCAACTATTATACTACCTTGTAATGATGGATTCATTTTATCATAATATACATAAAGTCCAGGTTTGGTTAACGTCATTACAGAAAAGCCTCCAGGAGGAATTATTCCAGAATCAAATTCTTCAGGCGCTGCTGAGATAGTTGTAACGGTATGTGGATTAGAATCATCATTAAACCAAACAACAGTCATCCCAGCTGGAATTGCTACCTGTGATGGAGTATAGGTTAGTGATGAATCTGCTTGTACGACTCCAAATGGAATTCTAATAGAATATGATGGTTGATGCTCTAATCCTGATGGTAATGGAAGTCTGTATTGTTCATGATATCCATATACTGTCTGTTGTTCATTGATTTGTGTTGCTGGAACAAGAAGAATTGCAGATATCAATAGTATAGATAGTATTACTTTCTGCATCTGGTAGTCATATATCTTTCGAGCTTTTTTGATACTCTCCCGAATTAATATATTTATCATATTCTTCTTGTCTGTGTTCAAATTGTCTAGGTCAATATTTTTGGCATTTTTATTACAATTATGCTTCTTATTTGTCTTAGCACTAATTCTTTTATTATTTTTTTTGAATTCTATAATAGTCGATAACAATTTTAAATTGTCACCTCGGTTAAAATTATAGAGCGAACGGTATTTATACGTTACTCACATGTTGTGTGTATGATAGTGAGCTGAATATATATTTTCAGGATAATGATAGAATTAATATATTTTATTTTATTTGAATATTAAATAAAGTCAAATATCTAAAAGAAGTTATATTCATTAATATAATGTTTATATCCGTGGATGATAATAATTATTTGTTATTATAAAAGGAATTTAATATTTTAATCTTGTAGATACATATCTAATATACAATAATAAAATAAAAAATAACTCTAAAAATGTCATAAAAGAATGTTTCTTTTATGATGATCTGATTATTTATATTTATTTTTGTCGGTTGGAAAAAATATATATAGATAAGACACTTGGTTGCCAATAAAGTAATTTCTAATCATTAACTTCTAAAATAATCTTTCATTCATTTTAGAGATTTATTTATATACGATCTTATAAAATAAATAAAGCCTGTTAAGAAAAAGATTAGACCTATTACTCCTCATCTACATGCCCTTTTTCTCTCATTATTGGTCTCTCACTTAATAGTCGAGGTTTTCCAAATTGTTCTGATATTTTCATATACATATTCAATTCTTGTTTTGATAAAGGTCGTATTTTTCTTATTGCTTCTGTAAAATGTTTCATATGTATTTTTAATTCTTCTTTGTGTTTTTCAGCCTCTTTTGGGTCTCTGTACTTTGATATATGTTCTCGTAACGCAAGCATAACAGCTCCAGATGCTAGAGAAGCTATATCAGCTCCAGTATATCCATCTGTATTATCTGCCAATTGTTCAATATTGACATCATCAGCTAAATGTTTCTTTTTGGTATGAATATTTATTATTTGTAGTCTAGAGTCTCTATCAGGAGGTGGAACATAGAGAATTCTATCAAATCGACCTGGTCTCAGCAATGCAGGATCAATAATATCAGGCCTGTTTGTTGCTCCTATTACCACAACATTAGTCAGAATTTCTAGTCCATCAAGTTCTGTTAGAAATTGGCTAATTACTCTTTCGGTAACATGAGAATCACCAAAATTTGCACCTCTCGTAGGAGCTATGGCATCCATCTCATCAAAAAATATAATACATGGAGCCGATTGTCGTGCTTTTCTAAATATCTCTCTTACTCCTTTTTCAGATTCTCCTACCCATTTTGACAAAAGTTCTGGTCCCTTTATACTTATAAAATTAGCTTCACTTTCATTTGCAGCAGCTTTAGCGATTAATGTTTTACCTGTACCTGGAGGTCCATAAAGTAAGATACCTTTTGGAGGTGTTGCATCTGAATAAGTAAAAATTTGATTATATTTTAAAGGCCATTCTACAGCTTCTTGTAATTCTTGTTTTATCGAATAAAGTCCACCAATATCGTCCCACTTTATATTAGGTACTTCTACAAATATCTCCCTCATTGCAGAAGGTTCCATTTCCCTAATAACGTCCATAAAATCTTGCATTCTCACAACAATTTTTCTTAATGTGTCTACAGGAATACTCTCACTTGATAGATTGATTTCAGGTAGTACTCTTCTTAATGCTCTCATTGCTGCTTCTTTCGCCAATGATTGTAGGTCCGCTCCAACAAAACCATGAGCAATATCCGCTAGCTTTTCTAAATCTACACCTTTTTCCATAGGCATCCCTCTTGTATGAATTTGTAAAATCTCTAGTCTTCCATCTCTGTTTGGAACACCTATCTCTATTTCCCTATCAAATCTGCCTGGTCTTCTTAAAGCAGGATCTATGGCATTAATCCTATTCGTAGCTGCTATTATCACAACTTTCCCTCTAGAAATCATACCATCCATCACTGATAGTAGCTGAGCAACGATCCTTCTTTCTACCTCTCCTGATACCTCGTCTCTTTTAGGGGCAATAGAATCAAGCTCATCAATAAATATTATGCTAGGTGCGTTTTTTTCTGCTTGCTCAAAGACATTTCTGAGTTTTTCTTCTGACTCTCCATAATACTTGCTCATTATTTCAGGACCGCCAATAGTATAAAAGTTGGAATTTGTTTCGTTAGCTACAGCTTTCGCTAATAATGTTTTACCTGTACCTGGAGGACCGTGTAATAATACCCCCTTTGGAGCTTCTACTCCTAATCGCTTAAAAAGTTCAGGATGTCTTAAAGGTAATTCAATCATTTCTCTTACTCGTTCAACAGCATTACCTAATCCTCCAATATCTTCATAAGTAATAGATGCAGCTGCTCCACCTTCTTTGGATATCTGTATTGCTTTTGAGCTTTCTTCAGATACTATGATTTCTGTAGAATCATTGATTATCACCGGACCAGACGGATTGGTAGAAATTACAACCAAATCTATTCTTCTTCCCATGACATTGATTGGTATGGTATCACCCTTAGTCATTAGTGTACCATTTAGATATTCAGAAAGGTATTGCTCTCCACCAGTTATTCTTAGAGGTTCGGTGGGTGCAAGGGTAATACTTTTAGCATCTTTTGATTCGACTCTTCTAATCTCTATTACATCATTAATCCCTACGTCTAACCTATTTCTAATTAACCCATCAATACGAATAATACCTTTCCCTCTATCACTTTCTTTTGCAGGCCAGCTCAGAACTGTTGTTTTTCTGCCAAGCGAAGATAATTCTAGTGCATCACCAGTAATAACATTTAGATTTTCCGCTATATCAGGATCAACTCTCGCTATTTTTCTTCCAACATCTCGTTGTTCTGCTTCTGCAACCTTTAAAGTTATTCCTTCGTTTGATTTTTTATTATTGCCATTATTAAAAGTCATAAATGATAAAATACATTTTTTCTTTTTTATATGTTTCTCTAAAGAGGATTGAACACATATTAGTAAAATAAAAGATAACGAATATAATTAGAAACTTTAGATAAATAAATTACATGTAGTAAAGCTTCAACTGACATTTTTGATCCATCATGTGGAACCAAATTTTTTATGATGGAAATTTAGGTTCAGTAAAGGAAGGAGATGAATATGAAATTTACTTTCAATGATCTCATTATTCATTATTTCTTCGATAATTCAATATTTTATAAAAGCTTTTTTTCATTTCAAAATATTATTGTAAGTCTCTTAAATTTAGTATCATGTAATAGTATAATCATTTATCTTGTTTGTTCTAATATATGCAAATAAAAAATAAAAGGTTAAAAAATTACTTCTTTTTTATTCTATTTTGATTTCTTTTCCTTTAGGTTTAGTTTCTTTCCTTTTATTTAAGATAATTTCCAGAATTCCATTATGGTATGTAGATTTAGCAGTTTCAGTGTCTATATCATTTGGAATCTCTATTATCTTGTGATATTTTCTCTGTGGATCATTAGTTGTTATCTCTACCGAATTGTCATACACATTTATCTTTATATCCTCTTTTTTTACCCCAGGCATCTCTGCTACTATTTTGACGTGTTTTTCGGTAGTTGCTACATCTACTAATGGTTCTCTTTCAGGAGAGATGAAAGATTGCTGTTGTTGTGAATAAGATAACCCTCTTCCAGAAAATGGAGATTTTACGTTACCAAATTCTCTTATCTGGGGTTTTCCATCCGGCCCAATGTTCATTGAATATCCATAGACTATAGGACCTACTTCTCTTACCTTTGAGCCATCCGAAGTCTCGTATTCTCTGACTAGATCCTTTGGTGCTGTATTTTGAAGATTTTTAATTTGATCATAAAAAGATTTTTGTATTTCATCGAATTCCCTAGATATATTCTCAAAGAATCCTTCTCCTAAAGAAGTTCCTATTCTACTATTAAACAAACCTCTATACCAATCAAATGGATTTATATCACGTATACTCATTTGTCATAATCACCTAACTCAATGTAATACATATTACGATATATAAATCTTATGACATTATTGTAATTTGAAGGGGATAGACTAAATAATGAATTTATTATTTTTTACCAATAAAAAAGAAAACGAATAATTTATTTACACCTTTTGTGCATAATTTATTAGTAGATAAATTTCATCTTCAAAATCTAAAAATAAGGAATCAATAAAGAGGTGATAAATGAAATGTTATATGGAGATGATAAAAATAGTTCAAATCTCGTGGATAACACATATACTAATTGGCTAGTCGTCTATATTGTGTTAGGAATTGCTGTATACTTCTTTGCTCCATATCCTATATCTTTTGTGGCATCGTTAGTAATAATAGTATTAATGATGATATCATTAGGTGCATATATTATGAAGAAAGTCAAATTAGATGAGAATAAGCTAGACAATCACAATAATACTAATGATAGTGGTGGAAGAATAAGAGGACTATTTGATTCTCTATCCCTATCACTCTATGACGATCCTAATGGAGTTCCGGTACAAAATCAACTGAAATTCTACTGCATGTCATGTGGGAAAGACCATAAAAAAAGAAAATGTCCTAGCTGTGGATCAATGAAAGTAAGAGTTGGATGAGAAATAAAGTTTTCATTATATTTGTTTTTTATAATAATAATACCATAGATATAAGAGTTTGAAATCATATAGCAGTTAAAAATTTTAGAACAGATATCCTTAGATTAGAATATGTTCCTGTTAAATCTTATGAATTTAATACAGTAGAAGAATGTTGAAGACAAATAAGTATCATATCTATGTATTTTCTATTTATTATAATATATTTAGTTTTAATCAGAAATTACTACCAGTATTGTAAATTATAGAACTATCCACCTCTAATGTAGATATGTAAATAATTTATGTAATGTATTATTATTTCAACTCAATATATTTATTTGATAATGATAATTAGAACTTAAATATTTTAAATTAATTGAATGTGAATCATATGAATATTGTATGCAATCAAAACATAAAAATCATTTGTATAAAATATTTTGCAAAATTCTGGTTATTCTGTAGTGGCTTTACTAAACCTCATATGCTATACTATTGTTTAAACAGAAAATCATTAATCGATTCAATACTAACATAACAAATTTCAATAAAAAAGAATTTAGGGTTTGATTTTAATTTTCTTTAAGTCTGCATAAATTTTACTCAAAAATACTTCTCCATTAAAACCTTCAACATCATTTTTTGGTACTACTAACTCATAGCAACCAGAATGTATATTAAAACTATCTTTTTTGATTGAAATAACATTTCCAACATCTTGATGTCTTTTGAACGTATAGGTTTAAGGATAATTCTATCCCAATCATATACCGGTGGTTTACTAGGCATGATAATACAATATACAAAAAAGAATTATTTAATTTATAAAAACTCTAAAATTTAATTTGATTATAGATAGTTCTTAACTATAAGTAAACCCTAAATGTCATTTTCATTTTTATTTTGCTAAATTTAAATTGATAAAATATATCTAGTAACATATAATCGATTTCTATTAAAATATAAAATCAAAAAATTGAAATTGCATCCCAAACAAGAAAGATATATCTAGAACTTTTAAGACGATCAAATAATAATATGTCATTTAAGAATATTCTAGTTCCACATGATCTCGGAGCTGTTTCAGATTATGCACTAGAGAATACAATAGATATAGCCAAACTTGTTATAGATTCAAAAATTACAATTTTTCATGTATTACAAGATATAATAATGCCTTCGACTTATAGATTAGATTCAAGACCTATTTATTCATTCAAAACTGGAGAAGTTGTAACTCCATCAGTATATATTAAAGAAGTATTTCATGAGATGTGATTGGAAGCTCTAAAAAAACTTGAAAATAAGAAACAAAAATGTGAAAAAGAAAAAATTTTGTGTGAAGTTAAGATAGTAAATGGAAATCCAATAGAACAGATAATCAAATATATTCGAGAAAAAAATTGATTTAATAGTTATGGGAACTGCTAGAAGAAAAGGAATATCAAAAATTATAGCTATTGGGAGTGTTGCAAGAAATGTTTCAGAAAGATCTTCTTGTCCAGTAATGCTAGTACACTAAAAATAAAACAGTTTATGTATAATTGAATGATTAATCTATCTAAAAATTATTTTATTTCTATTTTTTCTAATAACAGGTCGCAACCATCCAATTATGTGATTTCACATATTGCTAACTATATACTATCTAAACTGATTCTCTTTAACATAACAATTCTATCTGTTACATTATTTTCATATTTTCAATCTCTACATTATCTATATACATATCTATATCTTCTAAGACTTTAATTTTATATAAAATTAAGTGTAGGATTGTGTAATAGTATGTTTTTTCTTATTTTCTAAAATATAATTATAAACTTCAATATGTTGTGCTATATGAAAATCCCATTTAAGCATATTTTTGAATCTATTTATATTTAAAGCAAATTTTTCATAATCTTTATCTATATACAATAATGCTTTAGCAAATTTCTCTGCATTTCTTTTTACACATATACCTAAACCTTTTTTAGAAAATTCTTGAAAGAATTCCAGATCAGAAGCAATAAATGGTAATCCATGTGCTAATGCATCAAACATTACACCAGATCCTGAAGTTACTTTGTAA